>NZ_JBINJD010000113.1:0-16800 GCF_043951915.1 Alienimonas sp. DA493
GACCGCTGCGGGTACGCATGAGTAGGGTTCGTCTCGCCCTCTCCCTGTAGCGTCTGCTGCGGATTGGGGTGTCATGGTCTGACACCAGCACGGTAGACACGCGAACATGAGCAAGCCCGCCAAGCCCTACCCCGAGTACCCGCTGACGCCCCGAACCGACGGCCGGTGGCAGAAGAAGGTGCGGGGGCGATTGCACTACTTCAGCGGCGACTGGAAGGAGGCCCTCGCCGAGTGGGAGCGGGTCCGCCCGTACCTCCTCGACGGTCTCGAGCCCCCGCCGCCCGTCGAGGTCGGCGTCACCCTGGGGTTCGTCTGCAACAAGCTGCTGAACGCGAAGCTCGCCGCCGTCGAGGCGGGCCAGCTGGCCCCGCAGACGTTCCGGCAGTGGAAGGACGCCTGCGGGCGGCTGGTCGGCGCCTTCGGACCGGGGGCCGACCCGTCGTCCCTCAAGCCCGCCGACTTCACCCGGGTGAAGCCGCAGATCGTTGCCGGCCGGGGCGTGCACGCCGTCCAGAAGGACATCGCCACGATCCGCGGGGTGTTCAAATGGGCGTTCGAAAACGAGTTCCTCGACCGGCCGGTCAACTTCGGGACGGAGTTCAAGCCGCCCCGGAAGGCCGCGATGCGGAAGGCCCGCCGGGAGGCCGGCGAGCGGATGGTCGAGGCGCACGAGTTCCGCGACCTGCTCAAGGAGGCGTACTACAGGGGCGACGTCCGCACTCGGGCCGTGCTGCTGCTGGGGATGAACTGCGCCTACGGGCCGACCGACGTCGCCACGCTGAACAAGTCGCACCTCGACCTGGAGAACGGCTGGGCGGAGTACCCGCGGCCGAAGACGCAGGCGGACCGCAAGGCGGCGCTGTGGCCGGAGACGGTCGAGGCGTTGCGGGAGACGATCAAGGACCGGCCGCGGCCCGTCGACCCGGTCGACGACGACGCCGTCTTCCTCAGCCACTCCGGCCGGCGGCTCGTGCAGGCCGTCGTCACCGAGCGGCAGACCGTCAACACTAACAACCGCGTTTCAAGCGGGTTCCGCGAACTCGCGGACGCCGCCGGCATCTACCGGCCGGGCCTGTCGTTCTACGGCCTGCGGCGGGCGTTCCGCACCGTCGCCGACGAATTGCTCGACCACCCGACCGCGGACCTCGTCATGGGGCACGCCAGCGGGGAGATGGCCGCGGTGTACCGGCAGCGCCTCGGCGAGGACCGGCTCCGGGCGATGGCGGAGCACGTCCGCAAGTGGGCGTTGGGGGTTCGGCCGTGAATCAGTACGCTCTAATCTGTGGCGAGCGATGGGACGGCGGTTGCCTTGCGACGACCCGGGGAGAGGCCCCGAAGGTGAATCGACGTCGACCGTCGCTCGGGCCGCTAATTAGGACGGCCGCCGGTTTGGGGTGCTGGGGGATTCGCCTACTGTACAAGATATCACCACTTCGGGGGTTGTCCCTACCTCTGTTCAGTGAATGAAAGGTCACTGGGCGTACAGTGGGTCCGGCGACTTTGCTTGCCAACCTCTGCAAAAGGCCGCCCAATCTCCAGATTTCGGGCGAGATTGAAGAGTTTCCGCGTTGCGCGGGAACGCCCAGCCGCTAATCTGACGCTCAGAGACCATTGGTCGCCCTCCGCGGCCAACGGGGCGAGAGCCCCCTCCAGATGCGGCGTGTCCCTGGACAGTTCACCAACCGCATCGGAGGGGTCCGCGTCGGTCGGGTTTCCCGACCACAGCGGAGGGACACTACAGCGCGTGCGATGCCGGTGCATCCGAAACCGAACATCTTGGGTTCGGGTTCGACCGAACCGCTCCATCTGGGGCGTTCGGTCGGTCTTTGACGCCGGCACCGCACACGCCGTATCTGTCCCTCGCCCCGGGTTGAGAACCGTTTCTCCTACCCGGAACCAAGATGTCAGAAGCGACAGAAGACGACCCCGACGAGGTGCTCGTCGGGCACCGGCTCTACGACCCCGCCCCAGGGGCTCGGCTAATTGGCCTGAAGAACACGTCGGCACTACGGAAGATGCTCAGGACCGGCGAGATCGCCGGAATCGACGTGTCCAGCAACCCGGGTAAAGGCCGGCCCCGCTGGAAGGTCCGCGGGTCTGAGCTGATCGCGTGGCTGGAGCGGCGGACGCATCGGCCGACGCCGGCGCCGTCGAAGCAGCAACGCCGTCCGTCCGCCCCCGCCCTCGCCGCGGGCGAGCACGCGTTCTTCCCCACCGCGTAGCGGGACCTCTTCCCGCTCCGCGTCCCTCTTTTCTTCGGCCCGTTCTACGGGAACGGGACCGTTCTGCCCCCTTCTGTCTGGCGATATGCCCGCACTTCAAGAACCCCCCGTCGTCAACGTCCCGCAGGACGTGACCGACCCGAAGCCCGTCGCCCCGGACGGATACCCCGTCGATCCGGACTTCCTGAGGCGCCCGCTGGTCGAGCGGCTGGCGAATCTGGCCGTGTGGAAGAACGACAACCCCCGAGGCCGTCGCATGATGGCGGGGCTCGTCCTCCGCGAGGACGACTCCGTGATCGACGTGGCGTGCGCATTAATCGAGGCCGCCCAGACCGCCGAGGTCGCCGCCCAGCAGGCCCTCGACGACGCCTACCGCACGGCGCTCCGTCAGGCCGGCGTGAAGGGGCCGCCGCGGCGCTTCAAGCTCAACCTGCCGACGCTCTCCGGGTCGCTGCGGGGCTTGGCGCTGGCGAACGAGGCCCCGGGACGGTGCGCGACCTGCGCGTTCCGGCGGGGCACCCCGGCGAACTGCTCGGAGGAGACGACCTACGACGCGAAGAACTGCGTCGAGGGCGGCGACGACTTCCTGTGCCACGAACACGACCCGGACGACGAGCACCTGTGCCGCGGGTTCGTGCAGGCCCGGCGGGGCCGCGGCTGACGGTGTCTCGCCCCCGGGGCCTGTGCGGCCACTCCGGGGGCAGCGGCCGGCAGGGAGGCCGGTCGTTCTGTGTCGCGCGTTTCCTGACGGTCCCCCGGCCCTTCCTCCTCCCGATCCATGCAACGAACTTACACGTCCGCTCCGAAGTCCGGCTTGCCCGACTTCTCTCGTCATGCCGGCACCGGACGCATCGTCGACCTGCCGGTTTCGGATCTAATGCCGGCTCCGGAGAACGACCTCTACCGCCCCGTTCGCGAGGACGATCCCGAAATCATCGGGCTGGCGAACAGTCTTATCGAGTTTGGGATTCAGAACCCGCTGATCGTTTCCGAGGACGGCTACATCCTCGGGGGGCACCGACGCAGGATGGCGGCCGAGGTGGCGGGTATGGCGACGGTGCCCGCCCTCGTCGCCCCGGTCCGGCGCACCGACGACCCCGAGCGGTTCCGCAAACTGCTGCGGGAGAACAATCGCCAGCGGGACAAGAGCCGGGCTGAGCAGATGAAGGAGGAGCTGCTCGACGTGAACCCGGAGGAAGAATACGAGGCCATGTTGGCCCACATCGAGGAGAAGGCGCGGCCCGCCGGCCCGGTCCTCGACTTGGGCGAGGTGAAGACCCGGAAGAAGATCAGCGACGGCAAGCGGCCGATGCTCGAAGCCGCCATCGCCTATATCAACGAGAATCGCAGCTATTGGCCGTTGTCGGACCGGACCGTCCACTACGGAATCCTCAACAACCCGCCCTGGCGATTCGTAAGGAAAGACGGCACGGGCAGGAACAGATATAAGAACGACGAGGCCAGCTACAACGACCTCTGCGACCTGCTGACCCGCGCACGGTTGGCCGGCGACATCCCGTGGGAGGCGCTTGCCGACGAAACGCGGCCGGTCGAGCAGTGGCGAGTGTTCCCGGATCCTCGGGCGTTCGTCCGCCAAGAACTCGAATGTATGTTCAAGGGCTACCGCCGCGATCTCATGCGGAGCCAGCCCAACCACATCGAGCTGCTTTGCGAGAAGAACACCGCCCGGCCGGTGCTGGAACGCGTCGCCCAGCCGTACACGATCCCGGTCGTCACCGGACGCGGGTTCTGTTCAATCGGGCCGCGGGCGGAAATGGTCGAGCGGTTTAAAGCGAGCGGCAAAGCGAGGCTCGTCCTGCTCATCGCCAGCGACTTCGACCCGCCGGGCGAGGCGATCGCTCAGTCCTTCGGCCGCAGCCTGCGGGACGACTTCGGCGTCGAACCCCTCGCATACAAGATCGCCCTGAACAGCCGACAGGTGCGGGAGCTGGACCTGCCGCCCGCCGGCAAGGTGAAGCGGGGGAAGAAGAGCAAAGACGGCAGCTACGCGTCGGACATTCAAGAGTTCCTCGACCTGCACGGGGACAACGTCTGGGAACTGGAAGCGCTCCCTCGGGAGACGCTGGCGGAACTCACCAAGCAGGCGATCGAGAGCGTAATTGAGCCCGCTTCGGTCAATCTCGAACGGAACAACGAGCGGAAGGACGCCGCCTTCCTCGGGCGACTCCGGCGGACGATCCACGCGGAGGCTCGATACGCCATTGAGGACGAGGACGAGGACGAGGAGTGAAAGTCGGGCAAGCCGGACTTTCACAGAGAACTCCTTCATGCCCTACCCGCCGCAGGGGCTCCAATCGCGGCGACGCTTCAACCCAGGCACGCACTATGTCACGCGACGGGACCTCCCCTCCGGCGCTCTTCCCGGCAACCCGTCCGGCACCGCCCGGCGAGTCCTGCCCGACCTGCCGCTCGCCGCTGGCCGTTCAGCCGTGGGGCGACCGCGAGTGCCTGTTCTGCGAACGCAGCTACATCCTCGGCGGCGACGGCGTGCTGCGGTCCGTGACGGACGTTGCGGGAGGGGGGCGGACCCGTGGTTAAGCGCACGACGAACTACGACTGGGAAGCCGAGCCGCACGACGGTCCCGTCATCGGCGGGCGGAGGGAGCCCTCCGATACGCAGATCTATGAGTGGGCCGCCATCCTCCGCGAGAACCGGTCCCCGAAGGCCGGCGCTCCCGAGCCGACGTTCCTGTCCCCCGAGGTCTGCGCCGTACTGCGGCGGGGCGACGGGCTCGACTGCACGGTCCTCGACCTGATCGAGGTCCTCGGCTCGGCGAACCGTCACACCCTCGCCCGGCTGACCGGGAGCGACTCGAAAACGATCGCCGACTGCGTCGAGCGGCTCTGGCAGGGCGGGGATGTCGGTCGCCTGCCGGACGGGCTCTACGTCGCCGACGGCGGGGAACGGTACGGGGAGGGCGAGCGATGAGGGGCGCCGTCACGGGTTCGCAGAAGAACATGCGGGAGGAGGCCGGGGCCGCGGAGCGGGCCGACTACGCCGAGGCGCTGGCCGCTGCGGGGTTCGCCCCGTTCCCGCTGGCACCTCGGGAGAAGGTGCCCCCGAAGGGCAGCCGGTGGTCGAACACGGGGGCCGGCAATCCGGCCGCGGTTCGCGCCGCCTTCAATGCGGCTCCGTTCGGGGCCAACGTCGGGCTGAGGACGGAGGGGTGGCTCGCCCTCGACGTGGACGTGGACGCCGACGGGAAGCGGAATCCGTGGCTGACCGCGGCCCGCGTCAGGGAGTTCGCCGGCGCCCCCCAGATCGCCACCCCCCGGGGCGGCCGTCACTTTTACTTCCGTCTGCCCGACGGGCTGACGCTCCGCAACACCACCGACCGGATCGCCCCGGGCGTCGACACGCGGGCGAACGGCGGCTACGTCGTCGCTCCGTCGTCGCTGGTGAAAAGGCGCAGGTATCGTCACGTCGGCGGCCCCCGCCCGGAGGAGGTCGGCGTCTCCGGTCTGCCGGAGCCGCCCGCGTGGCTGGTGGACATCCTCACCGCCAAGCCAGGGGGGGCGACGGCACCCACGGGTGCCAAACAGGGCGACGACAGCGGCAAGCCGTGGCGACAGAAGCGGGTGAAACCGCCGTTGTGCTGCCGGTGCGACAGCCTGCTGCCGAGTCGGGAGAAGAAATATCGCGTCGGGACCTGGCTGTCCTGCCGTGCGTGCCGCCCCACCGTCCGCAGTCGATGGGGCGTGAAGGGCGGCGACTTGCTGAACCTCGGCGACCAACTGGTCGCCCGCCGCGAGTGGGCTCTTAATCACGGCGACTTCGAAGGGGGCGCCGAACTGACCGAACGCCTCGACGGCCTGCAATCGAAGCTGTTCGGGCAGTCGTTTAAGGCGGGGTCCGGCGGCGCGGGGTCCGCGAAGGCTAAGGCTTCCGCCCGGAAGAGAAAGTCCCGTCGGCTCGCCAATGCGGAGCGGAAACCCAAGGTTCGGGCGAATCGGTCGAGGACGCCGAGATGACCGTCAATCAGGGCCGCGAAGAGACGTCTTCCGTGAACGCGGACGGAGCCTCATAATGCGGAGGATGACCGAAGAACGTCAGCGACGCGGAGTCGCATTCTTAAAGACCTGCGGGGTTCGCCCCGCCTTGCTTAACGCCCGCACTGGAGCGGAGCGTGCCATCTTGCACGTGCCCGGGTTCGACTCCCGGCGTTCGGCCTCGCATGCCCTCACCCCTGTCCCGTCCGGGGCTGCGGGCGGGCGTGCGACACCCCCCGGCAGCAACTACTACGGCGCTGCCGGGGGGCGGGGAGAGTGGGAGACGGGTTCGGACCTGGCGGTGTCCGACCGCGTCGCACTGACCGACACGCATGCCGGCAGTGTGACGTACTCGACCGCGGACGGAAAGGGGGTCTTTGGACTTTCCTGCCGCCCACCCCTCGGGGTTGTACACCCGCCCCGGGGTCAACGCTCTGTCGGCCGGCCAGTAAGCGCCTCCGGGCGCGACGGGGGCCACAGGACGCCGCACGAAAGGGTCGCTCCGGCGATCCGTCCGGGCCACGGGCTGCTAATAGATGCAGCACTCCCCTTCGGAGGCGAGAGCCTTCGGGGTTTTAGGGGCTACGTCCCGGTCATCACGGTCAAATGACGAATAAGGCGGCGTCACGGTAGAGCGTTGAGGGCCGGCCTTCGGGTCGGCCGGGAAGAGTTCCCACTGACCGGCAAACAACAGCCCGCGTCGCTCGTCGAAAAGAGACGAGACCGTCGGGGAAGCCCCCGGTGTGCCTTTCTTCTACGCTCTCCCATCTCCTCGACTTCGCCGGCCCGCTCATGCTCGTCATCGTGAATCGCACCTCGGTCCTGCCGGCCGCATAAAAAGCGACGGGGCGCCCAGGCAAAGCCCGGACGCCCCGTACATCTTCAATCCTCGGACGCCCCGTCACGCCAATGCCGGGCGGTCCGATTCAACGCAAACGCACTTTATACGATGCCGGAACTGCGGGCGAGCGGTGTTCAGCCTGATTTTGCGGACTGCCTAAGTCATCTCGACAGCGGGTACGTCGACGACGTGCTGCTGGCTGACAGGTACTGGAAGCTGCCGCATCGGGTGATGCAGGGGTGCGGCCCGGCCGCAGTACTGCTGGCCGTGATGGCGGATTATGCAGGGAAGAACGGATTGGTTTTCGCCTCCGTCGAGACGCTGTCGCACGCTCGGGGGTGCGGCCGGCGGACCGTGATTCGCCACATCGAGCGGCTCCGAAGGTTGCAGTGGATCGAAGAGACCGGGGCGACCAAGGGGAAAGGCGTGAAAGTCTACAGGTTGACCGACGCCGCGAAGGCGACGATGAGGAACTGCGGGACGAACTGGGGCGCCCTCCCGAAGTGGTTCCCCGATATGGGCGGTGCTCGGAAGCCGAGCCATGCGGCCGAGTTCGTCTACGCCGTCCTGCTGTCGCGGTTCAGGATGGTCGACAAGATTGAACAGGGCTACGGCTGCGCCGACGACCGTAGGTTCGTCAAGGTGGCGGAGTTGGTGCGGGCTACGGGGCTGACGAAAGAGGGGGTCCGTTCTGCCGTCGCTTGGCTCGCGGAGAGCGAACTGATCGAGCCGGGGATCGCCGCCTTCGAGGAGGGGGAGTTTCTCTCGCCGGGTCCGTGCGTCCCGCCAGGATGGACGCCGCGACGCTGATCGTCGTGCGACCGCGAAAGTTGGCACGGGTGGGGCGAAAGATGGCACCGCAGGGGGGCGAGAGTTGGCACCGCAAGGGGCGAAAGTTGGCACACAGAACTGAATACCTTTGAACTGATATAGAACAGGAACTGAATACGTCGCTGCCGCACGGCGGCAACGACGTCGCTTCGGCGAGGTGCTGTGCGAGGCGAAGAAGGAATTGCCGCACGGGTCGTTCCTGCCGTGGGTCGAGAACGAGGTGGAATGCGACCCTCAGTGGGCCCAGAAGCTAATGAAGGTCGCCAAGCATCGCGACCTGCTCCCGGCAAATACAAACTCCAGTTTGCATTTGGGCATCAACGATGCCTACCAGCACATCCGCTCGGAACTCAAGGCGGAGAAGCAGGCGCCGCCGCCCGAGGAGTCGGAAGACTTCGACGGCTGCACAGTGGACGACCTGCACGCCCTCGCGGCGGCGGCGCGTGACAGGTCGCCTGCTGTCACTTCCCCGGCTCCGGCAGGCCGGACGGCCGCGGGTCGCCGTTGATGTACGCCTCGACCTCGCTCCCCAGCAGGCGGACCTTCCGCAGCCCCGGAGCAGCGTTGGTGAATGCTCCCGACTTCCGAAGGGACCGCAGGGTGTCCCGGTGGATTTTCAACACCGCCAGAGCCTCTTTCTCCGTCAATACCCGGGGCAACGGCGGGAGTTCTTTGCGGGAGGGGCGTTTGGCGGGCATCGCGGGACGTTACCGACGGCCGGTCACGCCGAGAATTGAAGGCTTTCCCCCGCATATTGCACTGGCGCGTCTGCAAGCCGCCCGCGATAATTAAGTCGTGCGGTACGAACTCGCCCCGCCCCCCTCCGCGGGCCTTGAACAAGCCGTCGTTCTCGACCACGTCGTCGAGGGCGTTCCCGACGCCCCGGGCCTCTATCGCGTGCTGCCCAAGCTGCCGACGACCGACCCGTTCGCCGAGCCCGACGCGGCCGTCGAGATCGCGAAGGTCTTCAACGGCGGCGCCTGGGGCCTCCGCCATTACCGGACGCCGACGCCGGACCAGATCGAGCGGCGGCGGTTCGTCATTGAGAGTGCTCGCCCGCCCCGCCCCACCGGCAAGCACCGACCCGAGAACGAGCCGGGCGCGATCCGCGAAGTCTGGTTCCCGACGCTGCTGTGACGCCTCCCCCTCCCTCGACGCCCCTCAGAGTTCCAAGATGACCGCGGCTGCGACCGACTTCCCGAACGACCCCCGTCACCCGCTGGCCGGCTACAAGGCCGGGCCGCCGCCCGTCGGCACCGACGGCTCGCCGTTCATCCGCTACGACTGCGTCGTCGCCTGGAACGACGACGAGGACCAGCATCACGCCGTCCTGACCGTCGACCCCGTGGTCGGCCGGGTGTGGGACGAGGCGACTCGCCGCAAGAAGAGCCCGCCCGACGAGGTGATCGGGCACCGCCGCATCACTCCGCCGTTCAACTGCGTCACCGGGGAGGCGACGGACGACCCCGCCGACCTGGAGCCGCCGCCGCCGGAACCTCCGAAGCGGCCGACGCCCCCGGATTTCGCCGGGTACGTCCGCTGCGTCCTGCCGTTCGCTCGGGAGATGGTCGGCGACGAATGGCCGGACGCGGACCGCCGCGAAGCCGTCCGGCTGGCCGACGTCGTCGTCGGGGGCCTGCCGGAAGGGTGGTCGAGCACGCAGACGGCCGAACTCGCCCGGGGCCGCGGGGCGACGACCCTCGCCCAGCACGCCGCCCTCTTCGCGGTCACGCACTCGACCGCGGTCCGCGTCGTCGTGTTCTGCGGCTCGCGGAACGAAGCGGAAGACGCCGCCCACGGGCTGATCGTCGAGACCCGCGAGGCGGTCAACGCCGGCCTGCACCGGTTCGGGACGAACCCCCGCGTCCTCCGGCTGAGCGTGCCGACGGTCGCGGTCGACGACAGCGACCACCCCTCGACGATCGTATTCGCCTGGGACGGCGACGACTGCCGCTTCGCCCTCGGGACCGAGCGGGCGGACCTGCTGATCTGCGACCGGGCGTCGCCGAAGGATCAGGCGATGTGGGACCTCATGGGGCGGGGCGGAGAGGTTCCGACGATCGAGTTCGTCACGCCGGAGCCCGAATCGAAACTCGCCGAACTGCGGCGGACGAACGCCGAGACGATCGCCAAGGCCGTCGGAATGACGGACGCGGCGACCGCCGAGAAAGAACTGTCCGCCACCATCGCCACCGGAGCCTGACCATGCTGAAAACCGAAAACGGCCGCGTCCTCTGGAGCCCCGAAAAGCCGGGGCTGCACACCGTCACGCTCCGCGGCGCCGGCGCCGGGGGTGAGCACCGCCGCACGATCTACGTCGTCGAACCTCCGCCCGGGTGGGACCCGGCCTCCGGCGTCCCCCCGAGAACGCCCGGCGAGCCCCGCGCCGACGTGCGGGCCGTGCTCGGCGGCCCCCCGGTGCCGGTCCTCGAATCGAACTCCCAGTTCTGCATCGCCTGAGCCCGCCCCCGTGTACACCTACGAAGTCACGCCGATCGACCCGCCCGGCGAGCCCTACCCGGTCCTCCCCGACGAGAACGGGGAACACGCATGGGTTCCCGACACGCCGGGCATCTTTCAAGTGACGGTGACGGACGGGGCCGGCGCGACCGCCTCGCAACTCGTGACCGTGGAACCGCTCCCCGAGACCTACGACCCGCCGGGGCCGCTGCCCTCGACGGAGAAGACCCGCGAACTGATCGAGGGCGACGGCTACACCGCCGCGGTCGGTCGCCAGCTGCTCTACGACGAACCGGTCGAGCGTTGGCCGAAGGGGGTCGCGGTCGAGAACGTCACGCTCTACGCCCAGCGCCGACTGCTCCACGGGCAGCCCTTCGAGGGGCTCTCGGTCCCCTGCGTCGGGGTCTCCGAACTCGACGACGGCCGGCTCCGGCTGCGCGTCGACCTGCCCGCGACCGCCGGCCACCGCGCCGAGGGGGAGCGCCGCCCCGGCTACTACGACGCGTCGCTCGTCGCCGCGCTCGACGGCGGTCCCGTCACGCTGGCGACCGAGGCCTGGGTCGTCCGCTCCCCGTCCCGCGAATTGGCGGAGGCTCAGGAGTGAAGCATGCGAGGAACGGCTTGAGGTCCGAACGGGGGTTCGGTGCCCGACCGGAGCGGTTCGCCCTCACGGGCGACGCAAGTTCCCGTTCGCGAACGTCGGCGGTCCTGTGCGGCCACGTCGACGCTCGCCTTCGGGGGGCCGCTTCGGCTCGGGTTTCAAGCCGTCCTTCCTCGGCCCGTCCGGGCGACGCCGCAGGACGCCCTGTGCGGCCCTGTGCGGCTTCGAACGCTGGGGACGGGGGAACGGTCGCCCCGGGGCTCCCGAGGCCGTCAGAGGCGAAGGGAGGGGGCGAAGCGCCGCGGGTCCTTCCCGGGGGAGGCGGCGAGGCCCGCGACTCCCTCACCGCGGTTTTTTTTGAGTTAGTCCGTCCGGCTGAGCCTCTGACGCCCTGATCCGCGGCGATGAACCGCCCAGTTCCACGCCCCTGAAATGCGTTCCGCCCTACGCACAAAGGACGAAACCCACGGCGATGAACTCCCATTTCCCCGAAGTCCAGCAAGCCCGACTTTCCCGATGAGCGACGCCGCCACCACTCCCCAAAAGACCGACCCCGATTCCCCGCCCGTGCTGACGGTCGGCCGAATGAACGAACTGCACAGGGCGGCGAAGAACGGTTTCCGCACCGCTCTGTTCGACGGCCCGGTGACGCTCGTGCGGGTCGACTCGCTGGCGGCGCTGATCGACGACTGGGAAGAGGCCCGGGGCTACAAGAAGCAGTCCCCCGCCGACCCGGAAGAGATCGACGATGCCGACTGACCCCGCCCCGTTCTCCGCCGCCTCCCACATCGACCCGCACCGCCTCGCCCCGCTCCGGCTGGACGAACTGGCGAAGCTGCGGGCGGAACTGGCACGCCCCGTCGCCGCGCCGAACGACGGACCCGCGGCCGTTCTGGTCGACCGGGCGACGTTGCGGGCGTTGGTGGAGGCCGTCGTCTCCGCCCTGCCGCCGGACGACCGCCGCATTGTCGAGGGGGCCGCGCCGGATGGATGACGAACGGGAGTACGACCGGCTGCGGAAGGCCCGCGGGCGTCGGCGGTCGCAGGGCATCACGATTCCGCCGCCGGCGGACCCGGCCCGGCGACGGCTCCGGCTGAACGACAACGAGCGGTTCAAGAAGGGCTACTTCCCGCACATCTTTTCGCAGCCGTTCACGGAGAGCCGGCGGGCTCAGACGACCGCGATCATCGGGGCGGCGAGGCACGGCGGGGAACAGGCGATCGCGGCGCCGCGGGGCGAGGGCAAAACGTCGAACGCGGTCTATGACACGCTCTGGCTGATGCTGCGGAAAGAACTCCGGTTTCCGCTGCTGATCGGCAAGAACGCGTCCGCGGCGAACGAGATTCTTGAGGACGCCCTCAAGTACGAACTGACGACGAACGAGCTGCTCGCCGAGGACTTCCCCGAGGTCTGCGTCCCGCTCATGGAACTGGGCGGCTGGGCGGCGAACGCCCGCAAACAGCACGTGAACGGCGAGCCGACCAAGATCCTCTGGCGGAAAGAGCTGATCGCGTTCCCGACGGTCACGGCGGAGACGCTCGTCGGGCAGGAGTGGCCGAAGGAACTCGCGGAACAGACCTGCGCCGCCGGGCAGATCGTCGGGGCGGTCGGCATCGAGGGGAAGCTCCGGGGCTGGAACATCCGCGGCGTTCGGCCCGACGCCGCGATCCTCGACGACATCGACGACGAGGATTCCGCGGAGAGCGACCGCGAGACGGAGAAGCGCTGCAAGCGGATCGACAAGGCCGTCGCCGGTCTGGCGGGGAGCGGCAAGGGCGTCGCCCGGGTGATGCTCTGCACGAAGATCAACCGGCGGTGCGTCGCGGCGATCTACACCGACGTCAAACAGCGGCCGACCTGGAAGGGGCAAAGCTACGCGGCCGTCCCTGACCTGCCGGAGAACGCGGACCTCTGGGAGGAGTTCGTCGACCGGTACCAACGCGGGATGGAGGAACTCGGCCCGGACGACAAGCCCCGCGACCCGCTGGGCCGGGACGCCGCGAATTTCTACCTCGCCAACCGGGAGGCGATGGACGCCGGGGCGACGGTGGACAACCCGTACGCCTTCAACGGGGCGCTCGCCGAGGACGGCAAGCCGATCGAGCATTCGGCGCTGCACGCGTTCTACATCAAGGTCGCGAAAAACGGGTGGGACTCCGTGCTCTGCGAACAGCAGCAGGACCCGCCGGAAGAGGGCGAGCCGGAGGAAAGCGGGATCACCGAACGGGTCGTGAAGGGGCGTCTGACCGGCCTCCCGCGCCGCGAGGTCCCCGACGGCCCGGGCGTGCTCACCGTGATGGTCGACGTGGGCAAGCGGAGCCTGCACTGGGAGGCGGTCTGGTCCGCCCCCGGCGCCGTGGGCTCGGTGGTGGATTACGACGAGGTCACCACGCCGGCGCCGGACGCCCACGGGACCGAGATCGCGGTCGCCGCGGCGCTGCGGAAGATTGCCGACGGGTTCGACGACGAGCCCTTCACGCGGGCCGACGGCGAGGTCGTGGAGATCGCGGCGGCCGGGGTCGACGCAGGCTATCTGACCGGCACGGTGTACGACTTCGTTTTAGAACGGGGCGGGCCGTGGCGGGCGACGATGGGCGACCCTGGGTTCCGCCAGCCCACGAAGCGGACCCGCGACAAGAAGCCGGGCCGGGACGGGTGGTACGAAAGCCGGCAGCTTCACGACGGCCGGTCGGTCTGGGTGTTGAACTTCAACCCGGACCATTGGAAGCGGCGGGCTCACGGGGCGTTCATCGCGAAGCCGTTCGACGACGAGGGTCGGCGGGTCCGCGGGACGCTGGCGCTGTTCGGCGGGGAGCAAGTCGTTCACACGCGGTTCGCCCGGCAGGTCTGCGCCGAGGTCGAGACCGTCGAGTTTCACAGCGGCCTCCGGGGGGAGATCAGACGATGGGAAAAACGCAGCCACGACAACCACTTCCTCGACACGACGGTCGGGGCCTTGATGCTCGCCAACGCCGCGGGCGTTCGATTGCTGGGCGATACGCCGAAGTCTCGCCCGGTCCGCCGTACGAAACTTTCGGAACTGGCGAAGGCGAAGCGGAGGCGTCGATGACGCGGGTCGACGCCGCGGTCGGGCGGGTCGCCCCCGACGCGGAGCCGCCGGACGAGCCGCTCGTCGGCCTCGAATGCCCCCGGTGCGGGTGCCGGGACCTCCGCGTCTCGCGGACGACCAAGGTCCTCGGGAGGATCCGCCGGGAACGCGACTGTCGAAACTGCGGGAAACGGGTCGTCAGCTTCGAACGGATCGCGGGGACCTAGAGACCGCCCCGGCGAGAAACTGCTATATATAGCAGTTTGCGGGCCGTTTTCGGCCGGAGGCCGGCGGCCCCCGTAGCGCGGTCGGCGGACGCTGCGAGGATCGCAGCGTGGCCGAATCTCTCACCCCCGCCGAAACCCTCGCCGCCGCCCTGGCCGCCCCCAAGCGGTCGAAGCGGGACGGCGTCGAGATGGAAGAGCACAGCCTGCCGGACCTGATTGAGGCGGCGAAGTACGTCGCCCAATTAAAGCTGGCTGCGGGCTCCCGCCGGCGCCCGCCGATCCGGCTGCAAAAGATGCGTCCGCCGGGGGCCGTCTGACCGTGGCGATTCTCGACCACCGCGGCCGCCCGTTCTCGACCGCCCCGTCCCGCGGGGCGTCGCGGCCCCAGTTCTATCAACGGCTGCGGGCCTACTACGACGCCGCCCGCACCACCGACGAGAACGAACGGCACTGGGCGAACGCCGACGCCCTGTCCGCCGACGCCGCCGCGTCCCCGATCGTGCGGCAGAAAATCCGCATTCGGGCTCGCTACGAGGCGCAGCAGTCGAACAGCTTTATGAAGGGGCTGGTGCTCCGGCTCGCGAACGAAGCGATCGGCGTCGGCCCGCGGCTGCAACTGCTCACGAACGACCCCGACTTTAATACGTTCGTCGAGCAGCAGTTCGCGGCGTGGATGCGGGCCACGTTCTACGCCCGGAAACTCCGCACCGGCCGGATCGCGAGGGCGGTCGACGGCGAACGGTTCGCCCTGCTGACGCACGACGAGAACCTGCCGACGCCGGTCAAACTGAACGTGCAGGTCGTGGAGTGCGACCGGGTCCGCTCGCCCCTGTCGCACCTCGGCCTCGAAGACGACGGCGTCGTCGACGGCGTCCGGCTCCGCTCCGGCGACGAGCCCGAGGCGTATTGGTTCACCGACCGCCACCCCGGCGATCTGCACTACCGCCCCGAGCGGGGCCGCTGGATTCCCGCGGACCGGGTGATTCACCGGTTCCGGCACGACCGCCCGGGGCAGACCCGCGGCGTCTCCGAACTCGCCCCGGCGCTGCCGCTGGTCGCGATGCTCCGGCGGTACACCCTGGCGGCGTTGGCCGCCGCGGAGACCGCCGCCGACTTCGCCGCCGTCCTCGAAAGCGACCTCCCGCCCGACGAGCAGGCGGAGACGTTGGGGCGAGACGATTGGTTCGACGCGATCCCCGTCGAATATCGGGCGATGCTCACGCTCCCGCAGGGCTACAAGCTCAGCCAGTTAAAAGCCGAGCAACCGACGACGGGCTACAAGGAGTTCAAGCGGGAGATTCAGAACGAGATCGCCTGTTGCGTGCTCATGCCCCGCAACGTCAGCACGGGCGACAGTTCGGATTACAACTACGCCAGCGGCCGGCTCGACAAGCAGGCGTTCGAACGCGCGATCGACATCGATCGGCAGGACGAGGAAATCGAAGACGTGGACCGCGTCTTCCGCGAGTGGTTCTCCGAAGCCCGGGTCGTCGGGTTCGCGGACGGCGCCCCCGGCTACGCCGAGTTTTTCCCCGACGGCGCCGCGACCCCGTTCCCGCCGCACCGCTGGTTCTGGCAGGCCCCGAAGCACGTCGACCCCGACAAAGAGGCGCGGGCGGCCGTGCGGCTGTGGGAGGCCGGACTGCTGACGGACGACGAATACCTCTTCCGCGAAGGCGTCGACCCCGACGAGCACTATTTGAAGCTCGCGGAGCAGATCAAGAAACGCCGCGAACTGGGCCTCCCGCTCCCGGGCGGGATCACGCTGCCGCCCGGGGCGACCCCCGCTCAGCAAGCGGTCGCCGCCGCGAACTCCCGTCCCGTGCGAGATCACGCGGACATTCCGGACCTCTGGCGCGACGCCGAAGAAAGGGCCATCAATGCCGATTGACGACGACGTTCTCAACGCGGCCGACGTTCCCGAAGGGGTGTTGAAGGCGGCGCTCTCCGCCATCGGCGACGACCTCAAGATCGAGGCGAAGGAGACCAGCGGCGAAGGGCTCCCGAAGCTCGCGACGTTTTCGCTCACCGCCTACACCGGCGGCCCGATGGACCTCGGCCGGAAATACCCGGTCGTCGTCGACCTCGAAACTCAGGCGGTCACCGCGAAGTCCCGCCCCGTGCTGCGGGACCACAACCCCGACCGGATCGTCGGGCACACCTCCGGCCTGAACGGCGGGAACGGCGTCGAGAACGACGGCCGCGTCCTGCGGGTCGCGGGCGTCGTCTCCGCCGCCAACCAAGACGCCGACGAGGTCGTCCGCGCCGCCCGCAACGAGTTCCCGTGGCAGGTCTCCGGCGGGTGGAAACTCACCCGCCCGTTCGAACAGCTCGCCGCCGGTCGGACCGCGGTCGTCAACGGGAAGACGGTTAGGGGCCCGGCGCTGATCGCCCGGCACGCCGTGCTGAACGAAGTGTCTTTCGTCGCCCTCGGGGCCGACGACTCCACCGCCGCGGAGGTTGCGGCTTCCTTCACCCCCGACGCTGAAAGCGACGTGATGAAACTGAACGAGTGGCTCAAAGCGAAGGGGTTCGAAGACCCCTCCGCCCTCACCGA
>NZ_JBINJD010000114.1:0-16695 GCF_043951915.1 Alienimonas sp. DA493
CCGGGGGCGTCATCGGCGGGCTCCCCCGGCAGGCCGCGTCGGGCGAGGTCCGCGATGCGGGTCGACGCCCGCACGCCGCGGTCCAGGCCGAACGCCCGCACCAGGGCGGTGGTGAGGACGTCGGTCTGCTCGGGGACGAACCCCGGCGAGAGCGAGTCGATCAGCCGGGCGGTGTCCGTCCAGGCTCCGCGGCGGGCCAGGAACTTCGTGTCTCGGAACAGATGCTGGGCGGCCTGCGCTCGCGGGGCGGGTGTCGCCTCGCCCTGCGCTTCCAGTTGCGACAAAACCCAGCGGAGGATGCGCTGCCGGGCGTCGGTCGACCGCGTGACGGCATCGGCCGAGGAGGTGATCCGGGTGCCGCGGTGCTGCCAATATACGGCGCCGGGGAAGTCGACCGAGGCGAACCGCGCCCCCGCCAGTGCGACGGTCCACGCCCACACCCATTCCTGCGCCTTGGGGCAGGACCATCCCACCAGAGGGAGGCCACGAAATCCCGGCGGCGACATTTGAAAAACTGATCCGTCATCGCAGCGTTTCCGTCGACCGCCGGCCCCCGCTAGCCCCGCTGGTACAGCCATGCCGGGTTTGAGCCGGTGAACGGCCGGTTGCAGCCGACGTCGATATAGTAATTTTCGCAGGTTCGTCCGGCCGCAGCGTGCCGGTCCAGCAGGTGCAGGATGATCGACTGCTCCCCGAAGGCGGAGTAGTCCGCGCGGGCGGTGGGATCGGCGAACTTTCGGACGGCGTCCGCCACCGCCACCTGGGCAGCGCGGCCCGTGGGCAGGTTCGCGGAACAACCGAGCGACGCGGCGCAGAGGCGTGATTTCGGTCATGCAAAGTTGGAGGGGGGCAAGGTCGCGCTTGTCCCGCGAACCGAACCCCCGTCGGCGGCGGGAGGGAGAGGTTCGCCTACGTGCGCCGACGACCGAGCCCCCCCCGCTTCGCGGTCAGCAGACGGCGGTAGAAGGCGACGGCCTCCCCCGCGGCCTGCGCCCAGGTGTGACGTGCGGCGACGCGGCGGGCGGCGGCGGACATCGCGGTCGCCGCGGCAGGGTCTGCCGTCAGCACCTCGGCCGCGGCGGCGAACGCGGCGACGTCTCCGGGCCGGCACAGCACGCCGCTCGTCCCGTCGTCGATGTAGTCCCGCATGCCCCCCTCGTCGCTGGCGACCACGCAGCACCCTCGTGCCATCGCCTCCAGCGGCGCCTTGCCGAACCCCTCGAAATGCGACGGGAACAGAAAGACCCGGCAGCGGTCGAGCGTCCCGACGAGCTCGTCCTGCGACATCCACGGTCGCAGCTTCACGCGGTCCAGCACCGCCGGGGCGATCAGGGCGCGGGCGGCGTCGTGATGGGCGGCGTCGCACACCCAAGTGAACGTCGCCCCTGGACGCCGCGCCGCCACACGCGATGCGATCTCCGCCAGCACGTCCGGGGCTTTGACCGGCGTGAACTGCCCGACGTAGCCCAGCGTCTCGCCGCGATTGCCCCCGGGCGGCGGGGCGGGCGACGCGCGGAGGAAGGACTGCGGGACGCCCTGCGTCACGACCGCGACACGCTCCGGCGGCAGGCCGTAGCGGCGTCGCAGGAACTCGGCGTCCAGCCGCGAGGAGACGAGGACGCCGTCGCTGTCGGCGGCGACGCGGTCCCACTGCCGATCCAGAACCCGCCGCAGCAGCGAGGACGCCGCCCGCCGCGGCCAAGCGCGGCGGCCCGGATCGGGGAGGCGTTCGGCCGAGACCTCCCTCACCCGCACCTCGTGCCCGTGGCTGCGGTTCACGAACACCCCCGGCCAAGCTCGCCGCCGCAGGTCCGCGGCGGCGAGGTAGGCGTGCGGCTGGTTCAGTTCGACGACGTCGTAATCTGCGGCGGCCAGCCGCCGCCGGACCTCCCGGCGGTAGGCGTACGGCAGTTCGACGGCGTAGTGCAGGTTCCCGTGGGCGATGCGGCGGCGAAGGTCGTCGGTCCAGAAGGCGTCGACCGCGTGCCCCGCCGCCCGCAATGCCGTGGCCATCTGCCAGACGGTGCCCGCGGCGCCGGAATTGGGGTCGGGCGGCACGTCCGCCCCCATAAGGATGCGCAACGGGCGCCCACCGTCGGCGGCCGCCGGCCCGGGCGAGTCGGTCGTCATTCGCCGCCCCCCTCGGGAACGCCGGACGCCTGCGGGGGGCGTAACGCCTGCCAGCCGCTTTGCGCCAGCCGCGCCCACGCTTTGAGGTGCCAGGGGCGGCGGCGGAGGGTTTTCGAGAGATACCGTATTGCCCGCCGATCGCCGCGGGCCAGCAGCCGGGTGGCGATGAGGTAGTTCGTCCCCGCCCCGTCGCCGCGGCCCCCGCGGGCAGCCCGGCCGGCCAGAACCTCCTCCCGCAGCACCGCGGCCCCCTCGAGGGGGACGGCCTCACCGGAGCCTGAGCGGCGCCCACGAGCGCAGGCCTGCCCGAACTCCCCGAAGCGCCGCTGCAACGCCTCCCGCGACCCGCTGATACCGTGCGGGCTCAACCGGAAGTCGTACAGCGGCTCCGGGACGTAGGCGACCAGCGCCCGCTCCGCCATCCGCAACCACAGGTCCGAGTCCTGGGCGTAATAAAACTCCTTCCGATACCCGCCGACCGCGTCGTACAGGTCGCGGCGGAACAGGACGCTGCCGTGCGCCGGCGGCCCCTGGTGCTCGTGCAGGAGCGCCCGGGTGGCCTCGGCGGGGTCGGCGGGGCGGCTCAGCAGGTCCAGCGTCTCGCCGCCGGGGGCGACGTAGCGGGTCGTGCAGGAGACGAATCCCGCCCCAGGCGTGTCGCGCAGCAGGGCGACCTGGCGCTCCAGCCGCTCCGGCGCGCTGACGTCGTCCGCGTCCTGCCGGGCGATGAACTCCCCCCTCGCCTCCCGACACCCGCGGATCAGGGCGGCGGTCAGCCCGGCGTTCTCCTGCCGGATCACCCGCACCCGCGGCTCGGCGGCGGCGTACTCCGCCAGCCGGTTCGCCGTGCCGTCGGTCGAGCCGTCGTCGACGATCACGAACTCCCAGTCCGCGAACGTCTGGGCAAGAACCCCCTCGACGGCCGCCGGCAGCGTCTCCGCGGCGTTGTAGACGCCCATCACGACGGACACCCGCGGGGGTGCGGCATCCGTCTCGGCGGTCACGACCACTGCCGCACGAGCTCCGGCCGCCCCAGACGGTCCGCGACGTACGCGATCTGGTTCCCATAGGCCTCCGCCAGCGGTTTCCTCATGGTGGGGGGGAGTTTCCGGTCGGGGCCGACGAAAACGGCTCCGACGGGCTCGTCGCCCGCGGCTGCGCCGATTTCCGCGATGCCTAAAAATCGGCACACGCGGCGCCGGAAGTCAACTGGGTCGGCGGCAATATCGTCGAGTAGCCCCACGAACAGCCGGTCCGGGCCCACGGCCGCCTCCCAACGCCTCCAAATCCCCTCGTAGTCTTGACGACGCGCAACCCGGCGTCGTTGAAGGCGAAGTCGGCCAAGTCCTGCGGCGTTAACGAGCGGACGTCCCGCCCCTGCCGCCCGACCGCCTCCATAAGATGCGACCAGACCCGCTCAACCGGGTTCCTGAAGATCAGGATCGCCTTCAACCGGGGGAACGCCCGCCCGATCTCGGCGACTTCGTCGTCTTGGAGGACGGCGTATTCCGGGGTGATTTCCCCGCAGCACTTGCCGTTGTCCGGAAACGAGAGGGCGTACGACCGAAATGAACGCCGGCCGAACAGAAATCGGCTCGCCCAGAGAAATCCCGCGACGGAAGGATACCGTGCTGCTCGCTTCGCCTCAGTCCGCAGGTATCGCCGCCACCTCCTCCTCGCGTACGGCTCTTGGGCGAAGTAGCGACCGAGAATCCGGCCGGACGTGCCGGCGTCCCGGTCTCGAAAGTAGCCGTAAAAAAATGAAGCTGTTTGACGGGCGGCAGACAGATGTCGGGATGAGACCGGAGCACCGCGTCGAGCCAAGTGGTCCCAGACTTCATCATCCCGATGCCGAGAAAATCCGGGGAGGTATAGGTGTCGGAATTCATCCCTCGGTTTCGTCTCCGGTCGCCACAGAATCGTTAGGGTTGGTGAGGTTCGACGACGGGCCGCCCTCGGCCGTTCCGCCATCCGGTCGCCGGCAGTAGCGACCGCGTACGGCGGCGTGGAACGTTTGGGCCGCGTCCCGTCTCAGCGCGGAATGAACCTCCGCGTGCCGGTCCGGAGGTCCGGCTAGGGTTCGGAGGATCGCGGCGGTATCGACTGCTCGCGGGTCGATCGTGAGGCATCGCTCCCGCACCGCCGCCGGCAGGCGCGGCGCCAGCCCCGCGTGAATTAACACGTGGCAGCCGGCCGCCAGGCCGTCCACGACCGTCGTCTTCATCCCAAACCCGAGGTCGGTCAGGACCGCCACAGCCTTCACACCGCACAGCAGATCCCAAGGTTCGTCGACCCGGCCGAGCCGCTCCGCCCCTGATAGTTCGTCTCCCGTCGGCGGCGCTGTCGACGCCCAGACGCGGGACCCGCCGGTCAGCCCGCACCGCGGCACCTCTCTGTCGCCAACCGCGGCCAGGGCGGCGGCGAGACGGCCGAGGTTGTCCTGCTGTTGGGTACTCAGCCGGTCGCCCCCGCCGGGCATGCAGACGATCAGGTCGTCCCGCTCCCGCCACGGCCGCGGACGCACCTCGGGCCGCAGGTCCGGCCAGGGGCAGAAGTAGGGCAGCGGGACGAACGTCGCCCGCGGCGCGATCCGCCGCCAGTAATGTCGTTCGTCCCACTCGCTGATGCCCAGCGTCGCATGGGCGGCGCGGGCGCTGCGCCGGTCCCGCCAAGACAACCGCGTGACGCCGTACCAGTCGCAGGCGTTGTCGTACGTCGGCCGCAGCCCGGGCGCCCGGCGGTGCCAGTGCTGGAGCCCCTCCGCGTTGATCGCCCGCACCAGCACGCGGGTGCCGGGACGTTCGCGGCGGAGAGCCTCGACCAAGCCGGGGTGAACGGAGTATTCGATCACAGCCGCCGGGCAGTTCGCCGGCGTCGCGGCGACGGCGGCCGGGAGGTCGTTCGGGTCGAACTCCTCGACACGTAGTTCGACCCCCGCGGCAGCGGCGGCGATTCCGCGGCCGACGAGGTCCTTCCACGTCCCACTGCCGTAGGCGTCGAGAAGCCCCCGGGCGACGAGCTGCACGACGGCGGGGGGAGCGACCGAGGCGGTGGGGGCTTCGGTAGGGCTCACGGGGCACTCCGGATCGCCCGCGGCCCGCCCGCCCGCGCAATGCGGGCCAGCGACGAAACGTCCCCGTGCCGGCGGGACGGGCCGGACGGCAACACGTCGTCCATGTGGGCGGCGATGCGGCGGAACAGGCCAGCCCCGGTGCAAACGTCCCGCTCCCGGGCGCGGCGCAGGTTCGCCTCCGCGAACGGCCGCATCGCCTCGTAACGCTCTGCGGTGAGTGTGGGCAACAGGCCCAGCAGATCCTCCAGCGCCTCGAACGTCACCAGACCGCGGGGGTCGAACTCCTCGGCGACGCACGGCGGGCCCCAGTACACCGGGATCGTGCGGCACTCCCAGCAGTCGATCAGCTTCTCCGTGAAGTACCAGTCCTCCCGCACGTTTTCCATCGCCACGGAGAACCGGAACGGCAGCAGCGTCGCAGACTTCTCCTCGAACGGAGCGATCCCGCGGCCGAAGCAGGGGACGCCGCGTTCGGCCAGCGCGGCGGCCACCCGCCGCCGCAGTCCGTATCCGGCCACGTCGGCGTGCGCCACGCTGCCGACGAAGCTAAGGTCCGCGGTTTTGACGATCGGGCCGTCCGCCTCGTGTTCCTCCGCGGCGGCGACGAACCGCGTGCCGTAATCCAGCCGACGGAACGGCGACCCCAGTTCCGCCAGCCGGCGACTGTGCGTCAGCGTCGCGGCAAACCGCGCCGCCAGCGCGGGGAAGTGAGCGTTCTGCGGCTCGTTGGGACTCTCGACCAGCACCGCGACCCGCCGCCGCCGCGATGCCCGGAATAGGTATCGCGACGGCATCGCGGCCCGGTCCTGATAGAGTGCCCCACGAAACGTGCGGCCCGGCTTGTCGTCCGGGTGGAACAGGAAGACCCATCGCCGGCCGTCGTGGTCAACCTCAATCCGCCGGTGCGGCGAGCGCCCATAGGCGTCGACGTACACCTCCGGTGCGTCCGCCGGTAGGCGAGAGGCCCGCAGTTCCAGATCGGCTACCGGCCAGCCGGGGCGGCTCCTCAGCATTGGCCCACCTCCTCCGCCGCGGCACCGCCAAGCCGGCCGCGCAACCGGCGGATGCGATTGGCGGGGGGTTCGGCCAGCCGTTCAGCCTGTAGGCGGTCGTTGCGGTGACCGCTGGCCTTCTTCGGGGCCGGCGGGTGCCAGAGGTGAACCAGCGGCTCCGTGCCAAACTCGTTCGTCGGCCGCGTCCGCAGGCGGGAGAGGAACTCTAAGTCCTCCCCGCCCCAGCCCTCGAACGACTCGTCGTGGCCGCCCAACTCGAAGTACGCCTCCCGCCGCACGACGGTCGGGTTCGGCGAGTTCTGCACGACCCGCTCCACGCTGAGGCATTCGCCCCCCCCGCACTCGGCGCCGGGGTGCCACGCCGTGGGGCGATCTGCCGCGACGAGGCGGGCGGTGGTCGCTTCGTTCAAATAGAAGATCAGCCGGCCCGGCCGGGCGGCGTCCGCTTCCGCGACCGCCGCGGCGCACCGGCGGAGATAGCCGCGTGTCGGCAACAGGTCGACGTCGTGAACGACGAGGACCTTCCCCCTGGCGACCTCCGCGGCTCGGTTGAGCAGGCGACTTTTATTGAACGGCCCGCCGTCGTCGACCCGCACCCGCCGCACGCCGTCCGGGGCGTCCGCCGGCGGCTCCCCGGGGGCGCGTTGCTCCGCGAGGACGATCTCCGCCCCGCCCCCGGGTTCTCCGCCCCCAGGCCCCCCGTTCCCAAGCTCGCCGTCGCTTGTGGCCGCGTACGCCGCCGCCTCCGCCGAGAGCGCCGCCAGGCAGATCGCCGCCGTCGCCCGCCGGTCCGCCCCGCCGACCGGCACCAGCACGGAGACTGCGGGTTCCTCCGCCGATTGCGTTGCCGGCGGGGGGCCGTCCCACCGCAGCGGGATCTCCGGGACGGCGACCGCCAGCAGTCGAGCACCGATGCGGGGGAAGACCCGGGCGACCGTCAGCTCGCGGGAGTGGTCCCACCGGCATTCCCGCCCGGCGCCCGGCCCGCCGCCGGGGACCGCGACGAGCCGGTCGCCGCGGTTGCACAGGCCCCGCCAGCGGCCGCCGCCAAGCCGCAGCGCCGCCTCCGTCCGCCAGCGTTCATGCACCCAGCAGCCCAGCTGCTGCCGCAGGGTCGCGTCGTCGCCCGCCGCCGTCATCGTTCCGCCCTGGATCGTGCAGTCTCCACGTCGGTCGACGCCCGCAGCCCGCGGAGCCGCGTGCGGACCGGGGGCAACCGCTCCCTCAAAGCCCACCGCAGCTTGCCCCAGTAGTGCTGGTGCATCGCCGCCCGCAGCGGGTAGTGACGGGACGCGACCCGGTAGGACTCCAAAATGCGGCGGACCGGCTGCGTGGAGGAGACGCCGCCGAGTTCAACCTCGCAGATCACCCGCGGGACGTCCTGCACTGACCGCCCGGTCCGCACTGCCCAGAGGACGAAGTCGAAGTCGGCGGCGATCCGCAGCCGCTCGTCGAAGGGCCGCGCGAGCAGCAGTTCCCGACGGCAGAACAGCGCCTGATGGCTGAACGGCATGCCCGCCCAGGGCCGGGCGAGGTCGCGGCGGCGGAGGTGCGGCTCGCCGGCCGTCGTCACGGCCTCGCCGAAAATCAACTCCGCCCCCGGCTCCGGACGGACGGCGCGGAGGACACCGGGGTCGGCCAGCCGGTCGCCGGCGTTCAGCATGCAGACCCACCGCCCGGCCGCCGCCGCCGTCCCCTGGTTCATCGCCGCGTAGATCCCCGTCCCGCGGTCGCGCTCGATGACGTCGACTACATCGGCGAACCGCTCCAGCGTGGCGGGCGTGGCGTCGGTCGAATCCCCGTCGATCACGACCGTCTCCGCCGGCCGAGCGGACTGGTCGCGAAGGCTCTGCAACGTCTTGGCCAAGCCCTCGGCGTTGTTCCGCGTGACGGTGACGACGGACAACTCGGCGGCGATCGACCGGGCGTCGGCGGAGAACGGGGCTGTCACGAGTTCAACAATCGCCGCGCGAGGGTCTGGGCGAGGCGGCCGCGGCGTCCCGGCCGCGCGGCGGCCAGCAGCCGGTGGCCGACCGCGTGCCGCCGACGGGCCAGGCTAACGATCGGGCCGTCCGGCAACCCGTCAACGCCGCGTGCGGCCCACCGCCGCCGTGCCGCCTCCCAGTCGAAATTCCAGATATCGAGTGCCCGGAACCGATCCACGCCGTGTTCGGCGAACATCCGCAAAACCTCCCGGTCCCACCAGAAGTCGTCCTCCTCGGGGACGGAACGCATCTCGATGCCCGCCTCCTCGTAGGGTGCGAACCAACTCTCCGGGCAGGGCCGGGGCGCTCGTTCCACGCGGTCCATCCAGGTGTAGAGCTGTTCGATCGCCGCTATCGGTTTATTGGGGTAGGTGACCCGCTCGAAGCATTTGTACCAGCGGTGCTTGCTCCGCATGCGGGGTTCGTTCGTCAATTGGTAGTGCAGCAGGCGGACGGAGCCGCTGTCCCAGACGTCGCAGTTGTCGCCGGTCGGAACGCGGGCGCTGTGGAGGGTCGAACCGACGTGGGAGCGGCCGTCGTCCACGAACCCGATCGGCAAGGGCGGGCCGTTGTGATACGTGCCGACGCCGGGCAGCAGGTTTGCCCAGCGGAACCGCAGCACCGTCCCGGGGGCGAGGCCGAACAGGCGACCGCGGACCGTCTCGTTTAGGAATTCGCCGGACAGGGCCTCGTCCGCGTCCAACGCCAGCAACACCCGTGGCCCGGGGCAGAGGTCGCGGGCGGTCTCAATCAGCAACGCCTGCCGGGCGGCCTCGTCGTAGCCGGGGAACCGGTTATCGACGAGCGTCGCCTTCGGGAACTCTTCGCAGATGGCGCGGGAGTCGTCGTCGGACTGCTGGTCCGCGACGACGATCTGGTCCGCCCACCGCGACGCCGCGGCGAGGAACTGCCGCAGAATCCACGCCTCGTTCTTCACGGGCGTCAGGCAGATGAGGCGGGGTGGTTCCGCGTTCATGTCGAGCTGCGCTTCTGGCAAACCCAGAGGGAGTCGGCTCGCAATGCCGGCCGCCACCGGTCGTTGCCCAAGACTAGATTTTCGACGACCCACGTCGGCCCTAGGTCCGGGCGGGCCGGGTCATAATCGTGGAACGCGACGAAGCCGCCGTCGTTGACGGCGGGGGAGAACGACTCGAAGTCAAACCGACACCCCGGCACGGAGTGATCACCGTCGATGAACAGCAGGTCGATTCGCTCGAAGCGGCCGACAAACTCGGACGAAAGCCCCGGCAGAGCGGTCACGCGTCCATCTGTGAAAAACTCCGATAAGTTCCGCTCGAACTGCTCCTTGAGGGGCGCGTCGCCCCGGGTCGAGCCGTAAATCTCCGCGCTGCCGTCCTCGCCGCTCGCGTCGAACGGATCAATCGAGAAGACCTTTCCGGAGCGTAAACCGGACGCGAGGCAGAAGGTGCTCTTCCCCTTCCAACAACCAATCTCCACGACCGCGGCCCCCTTCGGCAAACCGGCAGCGAGGTCGAACAGCCCCAGCGCCTCCGCGTCGGTCAACCAGCCGTCGATCTGCCGGAACGCGGCAATCTCTTCGAGTCGCCGCCGCCGCGATCGCTGACGGAGCCGGGCGGCCAATCTAGAGAGCATTCGTCGTCCCGGTGGATCTTGAGGGGGCGATACGGACGAGCAGGTGGAACTGGTCCAGCAGCGGCCCCGCCCGCTCCAGCAATCGCGTGCCGAACTTGCTGCCGTGTTCTAAGCTCGAGTATTCGAGTTCCGCCACGCTCCAGCCGAGGTTTGTCACGAACTTCGTCAGCCCGGCAGGCGTGAAGTGCCAATAGTGCTGGTCGGGGACCCAGGCGTGCCACTTCGCCCCCTGTTTGCGGGCCATCCACCCCCGCCAGTTCGCCTGCACGAGCAGGACGTAGCGACACCCGGGGACCGCGGCGGCCGCCCGGAGGGCCGCTTCCGGGTTCGGGAGATGCTCCAGAACATGAGAGAACACCACCGCCGACACCGGCCCGCCCAGTCGCTCCGGTGACAGAGGCTCCGCCCCCAGTTCGCCGTTGATCACCATGAGTCCTAAGTCCGCAGCCCGCGCTGCGGCGGCCCGACTTGGTTCAAGCCCGACGGTGCGGAATCCAGCGAGCCGAAGTCGGTCTAGCAGGACGCCCTGACCGCAGCCGACCTCCAGCACGCCCGCCCCCTCGTCGAGATGACGGCGGAGCAGGCCTGTCTGCATCGTCAGCCCACGATCCCATTGCCGCGGGAGCCCCGCCGGGGAGATGTAGGCGTGAAAATCGGCGTCCCGGTAGTGGTCCTCCGGCAACTGCGGGGGGGGCACCGTCCAAGCGTTCCCGCAGTCACGGCAGGCCCGGACGGCGGCAGCGTCGAACCGGACCAACGTCCGGCCGGGCCGTCCCCCGCAGAGAGGGCACTCGGCGACGGGGGCCTTTGCGGCGGAGGTGAGGGGGGTGTCAGGCACTGATGCCCCCCGCGACGGTGTCCTCGGATCGAGATTCCTCGGTCCGCGGAACCGACCACCAATCCGCCGCAAACACGGCGGACGTCGGCCAAGATTGAGTGTACCCCGTACCATACCGGTCGGTTCCGACGACAACCAGATCCCCCGCCCGCTCCACATGGCAAAGGGAGACGACGTTTGGGATCGCCAACCCAGCACTGACGGGGAAACGCCCGCCGGCCAGCGGAAGCGACTCGATTCGGCAGCCTACCTCCCCTGAGCCGACCGGCATCGCCACCGGCAGCCCTCCCCCAGGCAGGGTGGACAACGTCATCAGACAGAAGCCGTCGGGGCTATAAACTTGGAGATACACCGAGCCGTGCGGCACAGCTTTTTGACAGGAATATCGGACCTTTAGAACGACGTCCTCCCCCGACCGAAGAATGGATTTCGGGCGGCCGTCGACGCCCAGCAGCAGGATCTCCTCGATTCTGTAATCTGGCACCGGCTCCCCCGCCGGCCCAGGGGAGCGATAGAGAACGTGCGGAGCCGTAGGGCGACGGTCCGGGCCGTCGCCGAAGTACTTCTCGACGGCCTCGGCGGCGCCCCCCTCGAATAGAACGCTCCCGCCGCTTAGGACGATTCCGCGTTCGCACAGACTCCGCACGGCCCCCATGTTGTGACTCACGAACACCACCGTCCGCCCCTCCCCCGCGACGTCCTTCATCTTCCCCAAGCACTTCTTCTGGAACTCCGCGTCGCCGACGGCTAGAACCTCGTCCACAATCAGCACCTCCGGCTCCAAGTGCGCGGCCACCGCGAAGCCCAGCCGGACCTTCATCCCGCTGCTGTACCGCTTCACCGGCGTGTCGAGGAACCGTTCGACCCCCGCGAAGTCCACGATCTCGTCCAGCTTCGCCCGCACTTCCCTCTTGCTCATGCCGAGCAGCGTGGCGTTCATGTAGACGTTTTCCCTACCGGTCAGCTCGGGGTGGAAGCCTGTGCCGACCTCCAGCAGGCTGCCGACCCGGCCGCGAACCCGAACCTCGCCAATCGTGGGGACCGTGACCCGGCTCAGGATCTTCAGCAACGTACTCTTGCCAGCACCGTTACGGCCAATCACGCCGACCACCTCGCCGGGCCGCACCTCGAAGCTCACGTCCCTCAGAGCCCAGAAGTCGCCATTCTTGGTCGCCAAGGAGGTGCCGGAGGCGGCGTCGACGGAGGCCTCGATCGGCGGCAGGCCACGCAGACGCCGCGTCCATCGGCTGGCAACCTCAGATAAACTCCCGGCGTGCGTCAGCCCCAGCCGGTACTGCTTGCTGAGATTTGCAACGGACAGCGCGACCTTACTCATGCCTTCTCAACACTTCTTACAAGCCGCAAAAGCACCGCTTCCCGGTTTCGCACGGCAAACAAGTTGTCCTGCGTCCCACGCCCGCTCGGCCCGTCGACAACCACCAACTCCGCCCCCCCGCAATATCGACAGATCTCGTAACCCAACGCATTCAACTGTCTGAACAGCTCGTCAGCGGACGACGCTGAGGCGGATAAAGCGTGGTCGTTAAATTCGACCTGCAAAACCTCGGGCGGAGTCGAAGCGAACAGCCGTTTCATCCCAGCGAGCACCCGCCCCTCCCATCCCTCTACATCGATTTTCACCAGCCTTGGCGGCCCATACCCTTGTTTCGCGTCCTCTTCAAAGGCGGCATCGAGGGTGCCCACGCCGACCGAGACTTTTTTAAATTGTGAGTTTCCTTCATGAAGGCCGAGCCCAAAAGAGTTCCAAGCGTCCGCCCCCACTCCGGAGGCCAGCGTCAGCTTGCCGGCCTGATCCGAGAGGCCCTGCTGAAGACACAATACATGATCGAAGCCGTTGATCTTCACGTTCTCGAGCAACCGACTATAAGGACGGGCGGCAGGCTCAAACGCCACGACCCGGCCGGAGGGGCCGACTGCCCCCGCGGCCAGGACGCTGAACAAGCCGATGTTTGCACCGACATCGTAAACGACGTCACCGGGTTGCAGGTAACGGCAGAAGAACTCTGTCTCGAACCTCTCAAACTCGCCCAGATATATCATCCGAGCCAATCGCGAGTCTTTGTACAAGAACATCTCCACGCCTGACGCAGGCGCGTATGTGACAGGAAACATACTCAAACGAACGTGCCACCGAAGCCACTTCGCGTACCGCCTCCCTCGAAACGAGACGGAACACTTCACCCTCTGAGCAGCACGCCGCAGCCATGACGACTGACGCAACTGGCGGCCAGCCCGCCCGTCCGTCGCAGGTGGCCCAGACCTCTCAGACGACATCTGCGAACGTTCGCTCCGTCCGGGTGAAGTAGATTAATCCACCAGCCAACAGGACTAGCGTAGCGACGACGGACACGCCTACGTAACCCCACTGCGGAGGGTCCGTGCCTAATACGCTCCACCGCACCCCCTCAATCGCACCCGCCATCGGGTTGAGATAGTACAGGGCCAACCACTCCTCCGGAATGAACGACGGCGGGTAGATCACCGGACTGAGGTACATGCCCGCCTGGACGAAGAACGGAACGGCATGCTCGATGTCGCGGTACTTCACGTTCAACGCCGTCAGCCATAATCCCCCGGCGAGCGCCGCGGCGGCCGTCAGCAGCAAGAAGGCCGGCAGGGTAAAAACCGCGGCAGAGGGCAGAATCTGATACCAGACCATGAGCCCAACGACGAGCACGGCTTGAACCAGCAGATCCACCGACGCCACCCCCATGCTCGAGAGCGGCAGGACGATCCGCGGGAAATAGACCTTCGTAAGCATCGCCTGCCCGCCGACGACGCTCTGGACCGTGCCCGCCAAGGCGGACGCGAAAAAGTTCCAGGGCACCAAGCCCAGGAACGCGAAGACCGGGTACGGGACGTCGAGCCCCTCCGCGAACCCGGCCGCTTTGCCGAAGATCAGCGTGAAGATCAACACGTTCACAACCGGCCGCACGACGGCCCAAGCAACCCCCAGCACGCTCTGTCGATACTGGACGGCGATGCTGCGGAGGGTCAGCAGGGAGAGCAGGTCCCGGTACTGCCACAATTCGCGGAAGTCTGGCAACGGCCAGCCGCTCGGCGGCCGGATAACCGTCTCCCGCTCATTGACGTCAGCCTCGACGACTCGTCCTGCGCCACCTGCATGCGGGCCCTCAAGGGCGAGGTCCGTAGTTTCGACTGGGGAGGAGAGAGCGCTCGACATAAGACAAAGCAAGGGCCCCGGCCGGTTCCGGGCATGCTCCGCCCTCCCGGGTGACCGCTCGGTCTCCCGCGAGGGAACGGCCGCGGGGGCCGTCGGCCGGTGGTGACAACTTCGCGTCCGGGGCGACTCGGACGCGTCGCGGAGAATGTACGGGCCGAAACGGCAGGTGGAAGGAGCGAGATGCCGCAGCCACCCAGATTTGGACATTTTGGTCGCTGAGGGACTGTTTAGCCCCTTTCGCCGTTCCTCAGTTTGAAAAAACTCTCCTTGACATCCCTCCTGCGCACTGTGTGGTCGACAGAGTAATCGCTCCGCGAACACCCTCGCGGCAGGGCAGATCCGCCCGGGGCACGCAATAGCATACGACCGGGTTCCTCTCTTCCGCGAAGGTGTGCAACGGCGGATCCTCGACCGCCTCCAACAGCTCCCGGACGAGGGCGAACTCTTCTCCCCGCCGGAGCTCACCCGGGAGCGGTTCGGGCGGCAGGTTTTGGTACGGTAGACGGAGAGGCGCTGCTGACCTTCGTACACGACGGCGGCAGCCGCGAACGGCCGGTCTATTGGCTGGCGTTCCAGAATAATGAAGAGTTCAACATCCACCGGCTCGGCGGCGGCGCCCTGAAGTTCCGCCTGTTCCCCTGATAAGAGACAGGCGTTTGGCAGGCCGGCGTCACGTAGAGGACATCGACCGGAGAACGTGTGCCTGATCGGCGCGACGACACCTCGGACCGGTCGATCTCGCTGCTGGACGCCGCCCTGCGGCGGCGGTTCGGGTTCGTGGAGCTGATGCCCGGCGGCAGCGTGCTGAAGGACGCGTCGGTCGCCGGACTCCCGCTGCGGGCCTGGTTCGAGGCTCTGAACGGTCGCATCCGGGAGCACGTCGGCCGGGACGCCCGCAACCTGCAGATCGGCCACTCCCAGACCTCATGAAGGGGGGACAGCCGCTGCGGGAGCTCGCCGCCCTGAAGCGGGCCGTGCGGGACGACGTGATCCCGCTGCTGGAGGAGTACTGCTACGAGGACTACCCCACGCTGGAGGCGATCCTCGGGCCGCAGCTGGTCGACCGGAACACCCAGCGGGGCCGCCACGAGCTGTTCGAGGACGCGGCCGAGGCGGACCTCGTCGCCGCCCTGCTGGCCCCCTGCCCGAGATCACCGCCACCGGGGACGCCCTCGCCTCCGATGAGGCCCGCCTCGACGCCGAGGAGCGGGAAGCCGCGGACGACGAGACCGACGACGGGGCGGAGGAGCAGTGAGCGACCCCGCCTCGCTCACCCTCTCCGAGTGGGAGACGGCCTCGCCGGAGACGCACGACGTCCTGCGGGGCCAGTTCCTCGACGGCGACGCCCGGCGGGTCGCCGACGAACTGGACCGGTCCCGCCGCCTGCGGTTCACGGAGCTGCAGACCGGGACGCGGACTGCCGCCGGATCGCACGTCGGCCGGGTCCGGGTGGGCGGCCTGACGGTCACGGTGAAGCCGAAGCTCGACGCCGGCCCCCTGCTCCGGCTGCTCCGCTACGCCCACGGCCTGCGGCGGCTCAAGCTGCTCTCCGAGGCCGAGCACCTGGTCGAGCAATGCGGGTTCGAGGACCTGCTCGTGCTCCAGCTGAACGCCGAGGCCCGGGAGCTGATCGCCCGCGGCCTGCGGCGGGAGGCCGTCGGCCGGACCGAGCCGCTGGCCTCCCCGCGGGGCCGGATCGCCGTGGACCGGCTGGCCCGCGCCGGCGGGACGGCGACCGCCTCGCTCCCCTGCCGCCACTTCCCCCGGACGGAGGACACGCCCCTCAACCGGGCCCTGCTCGCCGGCCTGCGGCTGGCGGGGGAGGTGACGGGCCTGATCGAACTCAAGCGGGACGCCCGCCGGCTGGCCGGCCTGCTGGACGAGCGCGTCGCCCGCGTCCGCCCCGACCTGCCGGCCGTGGAGCGGGCCGAGGCCCGGCTGAACCGCCTGACGGCCGCCTACGGCCCGGCCCTGACCCTGACCCGGCTGCTGGTCGAGGGCCGGGGCGTGGCCCTGGAGGGGCGGTCGGCGTCGGCGCTGCCGGGGTATCTGTTCGACATGAACGCCTTCTTCCAGGCCCTGCTCTCCCGGTTCCTGCGGGAGAACCTGCCGGCCGGCTGCTCCCTGCGGGACGAACGCGGCCTGACCGGGATGCTGCGGTACGCCCCCGGCTGCAACCCCCGCGGCCGCCGCCCGCCCACGCCCCGCCCGGACTACGCCGTCCTGCGGCCGGGTGAACCGCCCGCCCTGCCCGACGCCAAGTACCGCGACCTGTGGGAGAAGCGGTTGCCGCGGGAGATGCTCTACCAACTCGTCGTCTACGCGGTCAGCCGGCCGGCCCGGCCGCGGGCGGCGATCCCCTACCCGACGGCGGACCCGGCGGTTCGGGAGGCCCGGATCGACGTCGCCGACCCGCTCGCCGGCCGCCCGCTGGGCCGGGTCGACCTGCGGCCGGTGAACCTGACTCAGATCGAACGACTCGTCGGTTCGCCCACGGCGGCGGCCCGCCGGGAGCGGGCGGCCCTGGCCCGGCGGCTCGCGTTCGGGGACGTGCGGTGAGGCGGGCCCTCGCCCCGTCCCCCGGCTTCATCACTGGACAGGACGGTTGCAGGGAAACGTGCCGGTCGTTGGCGAAGAGCGAGGCACCTGACGCGGGACGGAAGGTTTCGTTTCAGCGTGGTCCTCGCCGGCAGGCGCGAGAGACGAAACCGAGGTCCTTAACGGGGGCCGGGATCAGGTCACTGTGAGGTGAGGCCGGCGACGACGCCGGCCGTTTCTCGTTCCCCCCCGCTGGAGCCGCCCCGTGCCCCGACTCCCCCTCCCGCCGCGGCTGGCCG
>NZ_JBINJD010000115.1:0-16084 GCF_043951915.1 Alienimonas sp. DA493
GCCGGCCGGAGCTCGCAATCCGGGCTCACGCCCTTATCCCTTCCGGCGCGTCCACCGCCAAACGCCGGCCGCCGACGCCAGTGCCGGCAGCGGGAGGAGCCACCAGACGCGGCACGCGGCCCAGACGGACGTGCCCAGCGGGCTGCTCGCCCGGCCGACGGAGAGCCCCGCGGCGTCCCAGTCTCGCGTCGTGATCGTCGCCCCGCGGTGGGCGAGCACGTGCATGTCCCAGCCGACCACCAGTTGCACGCGCCGCCGGCCCAACGCGAATGGATCGAAGTTCGACCAGTGCGATTCGAGGTCGGCGACGAGCCCCGGTCGCTGACGCGGGATCGGACCGGACCAGCCGGAGTACGGGCCCGGGGTCAGGCCGATCAGCCCTCCGAGCAACAGGAGGCCGACCAGCCAAGGCAGGATCAACCAGCAGATCAGCAGCCACGACCGGCGGCCGGTCGTCGTGCCGCGTTCGCGCTCGGCGACGAGTTTCATTTCCGGCGACCTCCCAGAACCCCCGCGGGGCTTCGTCAGTTCCTCGTGTCGGACGACAACGCCGCCGAGGCGGCGCCGCGTTCAAGACGGGCGCCGCCCCGGCGGCGAGTGAGGGGAAGGCGAATCGGCTGCCGCCGTCACGCCAGTTCCAGGCCGCTCTGGGTGCCGGGTTCGCCGAAGAAGCGGTCGATCGCCAGGCCGTGGCGGTTGGCGATGGTGGTGAACAGCTTCGGCAGCGGGGCGTTGTCCTTCGGATCGTGCGCGAGGTGCTGCCCGTGCCGGTAGCCGCCGCCGGCGAGCAACACCGGCATGTTGCGGTTATCGTGGTTCGAGGCGTTGCCGAGGTTCGAGGTCATCAGCACGGTCGTGCTGTCCAGCAGGCTGCGGCCGGACTCCTTCACCTCGCCGAGGCTCCGCAGAAAGTCGCCCCAACTGGCGATCAACGCGGCCTCCACGATGGCGAGCTGCTTGAGCTTCTCCTCCTCCTTGCCGTGGTGCGACAGGCTGTGCCAGCCGGTGTTCACCCCCGGCAGCGGCGCCCGGTGGTTCGAGCCGCCGAGGTGGTGCACCACGTAGCGGGTGGAGTCAGTCTCCAACGCAAGCTTCACCACCTCGGCCATCAGGGCCTGACGGGCGATGAACTCGTTCGCGTCCCGGATCTCGTCGGGCGGCTCCATGTCCACCTCCGGTTTCTTGGCCTTGGCCCACTTCTCGTCGGCGGCCATGCGGACTTCCAGGTCCCGAACGCCGGTGAAATATTCGTCCAGCCGACGGCGATCGCCGGCGCCGACCTCGCGGGAAAGCCGGTTGGCGTCGTCCAGCACGAGGTCCATTACGCTGCGGCCGTGGGCGGCCCGGCGGGCGTGCTGACGACGGGCGGAGGGGTCGTCCTCGACGAACAGGTCCCGGAACAGGTCTTCGACGCTGTCCTGGGCGGGGATCATCGCCCCGCCGTCGGTGTAGCAGGGGCTGTTCGACCCGCCGCCCGACAACACCAGCGAGGGGAACCGCGTCGAGCCGCCGAGGTGCTTGGCGAGGTACTGATCAATGCTGATCGTGTTCCGTCCGCGGCCGTTGCCGCCGGCGGGGTTGGCGGTCAGCAGGCTCGCCTCGGCCCGGTGGCCGGTGCGGACGCCGGGGTGCGACGTCCCGCTGAGGATCGTCAGCTGGTCCCGCAGATCGGTCAGCGGCTCCAGGTAGGGCGACGGCTCCCAGCCCCGGCCGGACTGCTTCGGGTTCAGATTCTCGCCGAGCAGGCCGAGGCTCAGCGTGAACGCCACGAACCGGCGGGGCGGGCCGTCGCCGCGTTCGATCTCCGGCATCTCCGGGGCGGTCGGGGACTCCTCCGCGGCGGCGGCGGTGCGGCCGTCCATCGCGGAGAGCCACGGCAGGGCCATTCCCACGCCGGCCGCTTTCAGCATGGTGCGGCGGGGCAGGGCGTCGCCGGGACGACGGGCGGGGCGGAAAGCGGGCATGGGGAAGGGAAAGGGGCGGGAGGGAAGACGGGGAGGAGGGAGGGCGGGACGCGGCTTACTTACGCCGGAACAGCGGGCTCTGAATGCAGGCGTGCAACAGGGAGCGCGTGCCGTAACCGGCTTCGCGGGCCTCCCAGACGACGTCGTCGATCGCCCGCCGGTCGGCGAAGGCGATCGGGGCGCCGGTGGCGTACGTCAGCAGGTGGCCGGCGAGGTTCGCCGCGAGGGGGTCCGGGCGGCGGACGGCCAGCTTCTGGAAGCCGACCACGTCGTCGAAGGACGTGCCGTCCGGCAGCTCGTAACTCGGATCGACCGGCGCCCGCGGCACGGTTTTGCCTTTCCGCCGGGTCATGTAGTCCGTGCGGAAGGCCCCCGCGGGATTGAACGATTCCAGAGCGAAGCCGACGGGGTCGACCTTCGTGTGACAACTGGCGCAGCTCGGGTCGGCCCGGTGCTTGGCGAGCTGCTCGCGGATGGTGGTGGAGCCGCGGGTGTCCGGCTCCACGGCGGGAATGTTCTCCGGCGGCGGCGGCACGGTGATCCCCAGCAGCCGCTCGGAGGCCCACACGCCCCGCACCACTGGGCTCGTGGCGGCGCCGTCCGCGGTGTGCTTCAGGATCGCCCCCTGCGTGAGCAGTCCGCCGCGGGGGCTGTCCTCCGGCAGCGGCGTGCGGACCAAACCGCCGTTCTCCTGCGTCCACTCCGAGGGCTTCGTCTCGAACGGCAGGCCGTAGTGGTCGGCGAGGCGTTCGTTGAGGAAGGCGAAGTCGGCGTCGACCACGTGGGTGACGGACAGGTCGTCCGCCAGCATCGCCTTCAGCAGGGCGTGCGTCTGGTCCCGCATCGAGATCTTCAGCGCCGGATCGAAGGCGCCGTAAATCGACATCACCTCCGTGGCGTCCAGTTCGGAGAGGTCCAGCCATTCCCAGGCGAAGTCCCGCACGAACCGGTCGAGGCCGTTCACGCCGTAGCGGTCCTCACTCAGCAGGCGGTCGGCTTGGGCCTTCAGCACGTCCTCCTTGAGGATCTCGCCGTTGGCGCCGAGGGCGAACAACTCTTCGTCCGGCGGGCCGCCGGTGAGGAAGTAGGACAGCCGGGCCGCGAGCGCCGGGCCGTCCAGTTCGCCCGGCTCCTCGACGTGGTAGATGAACCGGGGGCTGCACAGCAGGGCCCGGTAGCCGCCGCGGAGGGCTTCGACGAAGGACTGCCCGTCCCGCAGGTCCGCCTGGGCGGCGGCGACGTAGGGGGCCAGGGCGGCGGAGTCGACCGAACGGCGGAAGGCCCGGTCCGCGAACTGCCGCATCAACGCGGACAGGGCGCCCTGCGGATTCCGCGGTTGCGGCTCGTGCCAGCCGGAGGGCTCGCCCTTCTGGCGGTTCTCGTTCTTGACCCACTTCGTCTCTACGTTGCCGAACAGCAACTCGCGGACGCCCTCGTCGGAGGGGCCGCGATGGAAGCGGGTCAGCGTGGCCTTGTGCAGGCCCAGCCCGGCGACGTTCTGCGGCTGCATTTCGCCGGCGCCGACCTGACCGCCGGGCGTTTTGCCCTGCTTGAGGCGGTGGTCGTTGGGGCGCACCTCGAACATGTGGCCCTCGGGCAGCCAGGCCTCGAAGGTGTAGGTCTTCGGTTCGTCGGTGACGAGGAACGTGCCGACGTCCTGCATCGTCGGGGCGCTGGAGGACAGCTTGCCGGTGCGGACGGTGCACCACAGGCCCTCCTCGGGGGCCTTGAGGGCTTCGGCGGTGAAGGTCAGCCGGTGCCAGCCGCCGCGGTCGCGGGCGGTCGTGCTGGGCAGGCGGCCGACGTACACCAGCCGGGTGGACCAGCTGACCGCCATGTCCTTGTACAGCTCCGGTTCACGGCAGCGACGCTTCGGGTTGTTGCGGGCGAGGTCCTTGGCGGACAGCTCCTTCTCCCAAACGTCCTGCGGAGAGCGGGCCCGGGAGAACGCTTCGTCCAGGGCCGCGTCGACCACCTCGAGGTGGGCCGCCAGGTCGTGGTGGCTCAGGCCGCCCTCGGTGACGGTGGTGAAGCCGTGGTGCCGACGGTCCGGCGGCAGGAGGGGCGCCAGCGGCACGTCGATGCCGAGCGTGGCCTGCAACGTCCGCTCCAGCTGGCGGGCCGTCAGCCGGCGCCCTCGGGAGCGGCCTTTTTCGGAGATCTCCACGCCCTGCCGGGCGGAGAGCCAGCGGGAGAGGTCGAACAGGAAGTCCCGTTTCTCTCGCCGGTCCAGTTCGCCGTAGTCGGACGGCGGCATCTCGCCGTCGGTGATGCGATCGTGCACCCGGTCCCAGCGGCCGGCGTCGTGCAGGCCGGGTTCGTCCGGCAGGGAAGACAGTTCGAACCCGCCCTCGTTCGCTCCGTGGGCGTGACAATCTCCGCAATTCGCTTCCAGAAAGGTCCGCAGTTCCGCCGGCCCCGGGCGGGCGTCCGCCGCGGCGCAGACCGCCGGCGTGCAGAGAGCGACGACGACGGCGAGCGGGACGGGGCGGATCGCGGCGCGGCGGGGCTCGGTGGAACCGGTGAGGGGCACGGGCGAACAAGTTGTGAGGCGGGAGGCGGGGCGGGACGTCGCGGGACGACGCATCAACGATTCTACAAGTATTACCGTCGTTCACAACGCGTTTTCACGGGGCGGAGGGGCTTTGGGGGGCTTCCGCGGTCGCGGCGCCCGCAGTCCAAGCAGCGCCAGACCGGCGATCGTCAGCGTCGTGCCGAGCGCCAGCCAGCGGGTCGGCGGCTCGTCGAACCAGACGACGCCCACGACTCCCGCCATCGCCGCCTGCGAGGCGTTCAGCAGGTTCGACCGGACCACCGGGATGCGGTGCAGGGCCGCCGCGATGCAGAAGAACGCCGCCGCGTTCGCCGTCCCGGCGATCAGCAGGGGGAGGACGGCGTCCGGCGGGGTGTCGGCGATCGGGTTCACGGTCCGCCAACCGGCGGCGCCCCGCAGCCAGATCAGCGCCGCCAAACTGGCCAGTCCCGCAGCGCTGAGCGGGGCGAGGGTGCCGGCGACGCCGACGCCCTCGCCGCCGGTCTTCCGGATCACCACCCCCAGCGTGCCGTAGGCGCACCCGGCGGCCAGCGCCGTCGCCACGGCGAGGGCGACCCGCAGCGGATCGACGTCCGCCCCGAGCAACGATTGCCCCACGACCGCCTCCGCCGCGTCCGGGGCCGCGAGGCTCAGGGCCGCCGTCGCCGCGATCAGCAGCACGATCGACACGCTCTGCCGCAGCCCCACGGGTTCGTCCAGCACGAACCAGCCCAGCGCCGCCCCCCAGAGGATGATGCCGGTGAACATCACCGGCACCGTGAGGGCGAGCCCCAGCACGCCCAACGCCTCCTGAAACATCAGGTTCCCGCCGAGTTGCGCCAGCACGCCCGCCGCCATCAGCCGCGGCAGGACCGACCGCGGCGGCAACGCCGGCCGCCCCCGGGCCGCCCGCAGCCCGACCAGCGCCCACGCCGTCAGCACGACCGGGGCCGCCTTGCACACGGTCACCCACAGCGACCAGTCGAGGTCGTCCGGCCGGCTGACGTCCCGCAGGGCGGCGTTGGCCAGCGTGTAGGACAGAGCGCTGCACAGCCCCAGCAGCGTGCCGACCGTCGCGGCGCCGCCGTCCCCAGGAGCGGCGGCGGTTCGGGCGGGGGAGGACAAGCCGTGCACGATAGCCGTCGCGGACTCCCGGGCGAACGTTGTCGGTTCCGCGGGTTCCGCGGCGTGGGGTCGCCGGCGTGCGCGAGGATCGCGTGAAGAATGAGGAAGCTTTGAGGCGGGGTTGCGGGGCGACCGCCGCGGAGGGTGAAGTCTCGCGGTCCCTCCGTATTCCCCCGTTCCGCTCCCGCCCGCCCCGGTGATCGACACGCCTTCGCCGCGGCCGGTCGCGGTGGCGTGGACTGGCACGTTGCCGTGGGCGGTCCCGCTGGCCTTGGCGGGGCTGGGGCTGTCGTCGGACTCGCCCGGTTGGCGGGCGGTCGCCGCGGCGGGAATGCTCCTCACGGCCGCGGCCGCCGCCACGTGGCAGATCGCCGTCCGCTACCGGCGGGATCGGGAATTGGCGGAACTGGCCGATCATCTCCGCCGCGGCACCGCCTCCCCGCCGCCGCTGCTTCCCCCGCACGAACCGGAGCCGGACCTGCGGGACGCCGTGCGGTCCGTCGCCGGCCGGGCCCGCCGCACCGACGCCACGGTGGTCGAACTGGCGGAGGACCGCGACCGCCTGTTCGCGGCTCTCGAGGGCATGAGCGAGGGCGTGCTGGCCGTCGACGGGGCGGAGCGGTTGCTGTTGGTGAACCGCTCCGCCTCGGCCCTGCTGCGATTGCCGGACGGGGACTTGAAGGGGCGGCGGGTCTGGGAGGTCGTCCGCCGCAGCGCCGTCACCGAAGCCTGCGAAGCCGTGCTGGGCGGGGCGGGGCGGTTCGAGGCGGAGTTCGAAGTCGGCCCGACGACGCTCGCCCTGCGGGCCGACCCGCTGCCGGGGATCGCCTCCTCCAGGGGCGCCGCGGGGGCGGTGTTGCAGATCCGGGACGTGACGGATCTCCGCCGGCTCGAATCGGTGCGGCGGGACTTCGTCTCCAACGTCTCCCACGAGCTGAAGACGCCGATCGCGGCGATCAGCGCCCTGGCCGAAACGCTGCTGGACGGCCCGCTGGAGGGCCCGCCGATGGCCCGGCGGTTCCTGAAGGACATCGAGGGCCACGCCGACCGGCTGCACGACCTGGTGGTGGACATTATCCGGCTGGCCCGGGTGGAGAGCGGGCGGGACGTGTTCCACGTCCGCCGGGTGCCGGTCGGCCCAACCGTGGACGACGTGCTGCGGGGCCTGCGGGCGGCGGCCGCCAAGGCGGGGGTGCAGCTCGTCGCCGTCCCGCCGCCGGAGCCGGCGCACGTGCGGGCCGACGCGGACGCCCTCGCCACGATTCTGGACAACCTGCTCACCAACGCCCTGCGTCACACGCCCGAGGGGGGCCGGGTCACGGTGGAATGGTTCCCCGATCAGACCGGCGATCGCCCGACGGTGCGGCTGCGGGTGATCGACACCGGCGAGGGCATCCCGCCGGAGCACCTCGATCGCGTCTTCCAACGCTTCCACCGCGTGGACCCGGCCCGCAGTCGCGAAAAAGGCGGCACCGGTCTGGGGCTGGCGATCGTTAAACAGACGGTCGCGGTATTCGACGGGACGGTCGCTGTGGAGAGCGAACCCGGGCGGGGGGCGACGTTCACCGTAACCCTCCCCGCGGCGTGATCGGGCTTCTCCCGGGGGCCTACCACCACGCCGTTTACGTTCAAGTTCCCCGGGGGGTTCCTTCACGAAATCTTCGCAAGACTTTGGCCGAATGCGGTATGATGGCTCCCGGCCCGGATCGTAGGATGAACCTCGCCGGCCCGGTCGCTTTCGTTGGCCCGCGACCGCCCTCTCGCCCTTTTGCATCGGACTGCTTGTTATGTCGCTCTCCCTCAGCAGAGACATGGAGGAAACCCACCGGGACATCCTCACGATGTGCGCCTTGACCGAGGAACTGGTCGGCGCCGCGGTGGATGGCCTGGGCGGGGCCGGCGGCTTGGCGACGCGATTGAAAACGGCCGACAAGCGGGTCGATTGGTACGACGTGCAGGTCGAGGAGCGCTGCCTGCGGATCCTCGCGCTGCACGCCCCGGTGGCGGAGGACCTGCGGCGGGTTGTCAGCGTCCTCAAGATCGCCAAGGAACTGGAGCGCGTGGCGGACCTCGGCGTCCACATCGCGGAGCGGGCCGACCACGCCGCCGCCGCCGCGGACGCCGCCCGGGAGGCCGGCGAGGCCCGGCCGGTCGGGCTCGCCGATCTGCCGGCGTTGAAGCGGGTCCGGCAGACGGCCCGCACGGCGCTGGACATGCTCCGCCGCAGCATCGACGCCTACGTCGACCTCGACCCCGCCAAGGCCCGGGCGGTGTGCGCCGACGACGACATCGTCGACGGCCTGAACCGGGAGACGCTCAACGAGATGACCGCCGCCATGCGGGAGAATCCCGCCGCGGTGGACGCCGCCGTGGGGCTGTTCAACGTCTCCCGCCACCTGGAGCGGATCGCCGACCACGCCACGAACATTGCCAAAGACGCGATCTACCTCGTGGAGGGGCAGATCGTGCGGCACAGCAAAAAGTTCCCGGACCGCCGGGCGGGCGAAACGGCGGAGGAACGGTTCGGCCCGACCGATCTGGAGATCCCGCATCCCGATTCGGCGCTGGCCGTCGTCCCCTGAACCGGACCGGCCGGCGGGGCGGAAGCGTGTTTTTACGAAACCTTTACAGGTTCTTCACGCCTCGCCCCCGCCTATCGGGGATGCTCCCAACATGCCCCGCAGGACCATTCTGATCGTCGAGGACGAACGCAGCCTCGCCGAAGTGCTCGCCTACAACCTGGAGTCCGAAGGCCATGAGGTGCACGTCGCCCGTGACGGCCGCGACGGGCTCTCCAAGGCCCGGGCGCTGCTGCCGGATCTGATCGTGCTCGATCTGATGCTCCCCGTGATGGACGGCCTGGCCGTCTGCCGCGAGCTACGCAGCGACGCCCGCACCAAAAGCGTGCGGGTGCTGATGCTCACGGCGAAGGGGGAGGAGGTGGACGAGTTGGTCGGCTTCCACATGGGGGCGGACGACTACGTCACCAAGCCCTTCAAGATGAAGCCGCTGGTGGCCCGCGTCCGCAGCCTGCTCCGCCGGCCCGACGCCGAGGAGGTCGAGGCCGAGAAAGTCTCCGGCGCCGGGCTGGAGGTGGACCGGGAACGCCACACCGCGACCGCCGGCGGCGAGGACCTGAACCTCACCCCCACGGAATTCCGCCTGCTCTGGACGCTGATGCGGCAACCGGGGCGGCCCTTCAGTCGGCACGAACTGATGGACGCCAGCCGCGGCGGCGACGCCAACGCCCTGGAACGCACCATCGACGTCCACGTCCGCAGCCTGCGGCAGAAGCTCGGCGACCGGAGCGAAACCGTGGAGACGGTCCGCGGCGTCGGCTACCGGTTCAACGAGAACGCCGGCGGCGACGAGTAGCGCCGGTCCGGCCGGTCGCACCGGGCTCGCCCGCTGCGTCCGTCGGGCAGGTCGGGAGAACGGGGAACGCATCGGTCTGCGTTTGCGGGAGGGCGCTCGGTCCGATTAGCCTTTCCGGCAGCGTTCACTCTACCAGCCCCAGGTGCGGCCCGATGTCCAGTTTGAAACGGCGTACGTTCCTCCAGGCGACCGGCGCCGCCGTCGCCCTTTCCGGCGTGCGCACCGCCTCCGCCCGCGTGGCGGCCAACGACGAGATCGGCGTCGGCCTGATCGGCGCCGGCGGCCGCGGCGGACAGGTGATCGGCGGGTTCTCCAAGCTGGACGGCGTGAAGATCGTCGCCGTCGCCGACCCCGATCAGGGCCGGGCCAAGAAGATCGCCGACCAGTATCAGGCGAACGTCTACACCGACCTGCGCAAGCTGCTGGACAACCCGGCCGTCGACGCCGTCGTCATCACGACCTGCAACCACTGGCACTGCCTGGCGTCCGTTTGGGCGATGGAGGCCGGCAAAGACGTGTACGTGGAGAAGCCCCTCTCCCACACCCAGTGGGAGGGCCGGCAGGTCGTCAACGCCGCCCGCAAGTACGACCGCATCTGCCAGCTCGGCACCCAGCAGCGGAGCGATCCGATGCAGGCCGATATCAAACAGTTCCTCCATGAGGACAAGGCCCTCGGCGAGATCCGGTACGTTCAGGCGAACCGCTTCGGCGTCCGCGGGCCGATCGGCAAGCGGGAGACCCCGCTGGAGATCCCCAAGGAGGTCGACTACGACCTCTGGCTCGGCCCGGCCCAGGAAGAGCCGATCTACCGCGACAAGCTCCACTACGACTGGCACTGGGACTGGAACACCGGCAGCGGCGAGATGGGCAACTGGGGCGTCCACGTGCTGGACGACGTGCGGAACGTCGTCTTTCAGGACGAAGTGACGCTGCCGACGCGCATCCTGGCGACCGGCGGCCGCATCGGCTGGGACGACGCCGGCGATACGCCGAACGTCCACTACGCCTACTTCGACACCGGCAAGATCCCCACGATCATCGCCCTGAGCAATGTCCGCCAGGACCCCGAGGGCAAGAAGGGCGGCTGGTCCTCCCGGGCCGACCGCAAGGTGAGCGGCCCCGGCACCGGCTACGTGGTGACCTGCGAGGGTGGCTACTACGTCGGCGGCCGCGGCTCCGGCCGGGCCTACGACGCCGACGGCAAGGAGATGAAGAAGTTCCGCGGCGGCGACATGAGCCGCATCCACTTCCAAAACTTCATCGACGCGGTCCGCAGCCGCAAAAAGGAAGAGCTGCACGCCGAGATCGAAGTCGGCCACCACTCGACCGGCTGGTGCAACCTGGCGAACGTCGGTTTCCGGGTCGGCGGGGCGGTCTCCGGCAAAGACGCGGGGAACCTCGACGTCGGCACCGACGTCTGGCCGATGGTGCTCGAGGAGATGGAGCGGCAGCTCAAGCCGTTCGGCGTCAGTCCCGCGGACGACGTGATCCACTTCAGCCCGATGCTGAACCACGACCCGCAATCCGAACGCTTCACCGGCGAGCACGCCGACGTCGCCAACGCGTTCCTGAAGCGGGAGTACCGCGACGGCTACGTCGTGCCGGAAATCGGCTGAGATGAATTCGTAACGCCGAGGCCCCGCGGGGCCTCGGCGTTATTGCCTCACCCGCCGCTTTCGATCCGCACCTGCGAGGCGTGCTCGCTGGCGAGGGCCCGGGTGCGGACGTCGAGGAACGCGGCTTCCTCCGCGGTGCTCATTTCCAACTGGCGGCGAGCCATGACCGTTTTCGCGATGGCCAGCCCGCGGGCGGCGTCGTAGCGGTCCACCTTCAGCTCGCCCCCGGTGGAGTCCAGCCAGGCGAAGGAGGGCGTGAACTTCGGCGCCGCCGGGCCGACCACGCTGCTGCAAAACCCCATCACGGCGCCGGTGGGGAAGCTCACGTTGATGCCCACCTTGCTGTGGTCGCCGATCGTCGGACCCACGAACATCCGCCCGCTGTCGACCTCGCGGCCGTTGATCGGCACGCGGATGCGGCCGTAGGTGTTCTTCAAGTCGCTGGCGACCACGTCCGCCGCGACGTTCACGAAGCTGCCGACCACCGCGTGGCCCAGGAAGCCGTCGTGCTGCTTGTTGCTGTAGGGGTGGAAGATGGAGGCCTCCAGTTCCCCGCCGATCTTGCACACCCGGCCGACGGTGCAGCCCTCGTGCACGACGGCGCCCGGTTGGAGCAGCGTGCGGTCGCCAAGGTAGCAGGGGCCCTCAATGAAGCTGTGGGGCTGGATCGTGCAATTCTCGCCGATCCAGACCGGCCCCTCGGTCGCGTCGATCACCACGCAGGGCTTCACCACGGAGCCGGCCCCGATATGGATCTCCTCCCCCAGCAGGTGCGAACCGGGGTGGACCGTGCCCCGCGTGCCCGGTCCGGGGGAGCGGTCCGCCCAGTCGGCCCGCAGCAGGGCGTCGTTGTGCGCGACGAGGTCCCAGGGGTGCGCGATCAGCGTGACGTGCTCCGAGACGTCCACCCGCGGCGCCCCGGCGAGCAGGGCCTCGCTGCGGACCTCGTTCAGCAACGCCTCCGGGGAAAGCGCCGCGGCGAGGTCTTCGTCCGGCACGACGCAGGCGACCGCGGAACCGACCGTGCCCACCCAGGGCGCCGGCCGGTCGAGGTCCGGCAGCCGGCGCCACCAGCCGCGGGCGCTCAGCAGGAGGGACCCGGCCGCCAGCGGTTCGTTGACCGGTCGGGCGGTGCGTTCGCGGGTCAGTTCGGCGAGGTGCGGCCGCACCCACAGACCGCACTCGGAGGGCAGGCCGGCGTCGGCGACGCGGCGTTCGGTCCGCTCCCGCAAGGTCTGAGCCCCGCACAGCAGTTCGCCGACGCTGCGCAAATAGACCAGCGGCAACAGACGGAGCCAGCGCGGGTCCTCGAACAGCGTGACGGTGGCGCTCATCGCCGCAGCTTACCAGAGGACGCAAACACGCCCCGACCCCACTCGGGGGCCGGGGCGTGCGGCGTTGCTGCGCGTTTGCGAGGAGGGGCTCCCCGCGGGCGGGCTCAGAAGTCCTGCGCGCCGCCCTGCAACGCCTGGCCGAACTCGACCACGTTGCGGACCTGCTTCGCGGGGATCACGCCCTCGGCGACGATCGATTCGCCTTCGACGCGGACCACGAACGCGGCGTAGCTGCTGTTCACCATCACGCCGCGGATCGTTTCCGGCGGGAAGAAGGGCGGGAGGGCTTCCATTTCGATCGCCGTCGCCAGGCCGGTCTGCGCCAGGCTGGCCAGGTCGATCGCGGCGAAGACGTTGCCCTGCTTCGGCAGCATCGCGGCGACGGTCGTCAGGGCTTCGTTGGTGTGGTCGCTGGCGCCGGTGGCGTGGGAGACGGCCTCCTCGGCGAAGGCGTCGTCGCCGCCGTTGATCTGCACCAGAGCGTTGCCGGCGTAACCGATTTTCTGCTCCTGGCCGTCCTCGCCGAACATCATATTGAAGGCCTTCACGGCGGCGGCGGACTGCGGCGTGTCCTCCACGGCTTCCATGTTGGTGACGTACTTCTGCAGGGTCACGCCGCCGACCTCGACCGTGCCGGCTTCCTGGACGGTGGTGCGGAGGCCCTGCTGTTCCATGCCGTCGACCTGCTTCATGTACTTCTCAATCGCCGGCTTCACGGCGTCGACGTTCTCCAGAGTCGTCACCTGCACGCCGCTGAGCGGGGCGTCGGGGCCGCCCAGTTGGAAGCCGCCGGCGGTTCCGGTCAGGCCGGCCTTCGCCAGGGCGTCGAGGATCTCGCGCTGCGGGGCCTGATCCTCCTCGGTCAGGAACGAACGGGCGAGCCGGAGCAGCGGTTGGAAGTCGCCTTCCAGGGCGATGTAGCCGTCCAGGTCCTCCGGCAGGCGGTCCAGCGCGGCAAACGGTTTGGGCGACATCTTCGACAGCGCCTGGGCGATCGGGGTGCCCGACCGAAACGCCGACAGCTTCTTGAAGGTCAGCGCCTCTTCGGTCGCGTTGAAGCCGATCACCGTCGGGCCGGAGGCCTTCAGCAGATTCACGAAGGCGTCGGTCGCCTGGCCCTGAGCGGCCGCGGCGGCCGGGTTGGGGGCGTTCTCGGCGGCGCGCTCCTTGGCGGCGGCGAGGCCCTCCTCCAGCTGGTCGCCGTACACTTCCAGCAGACGGGGCACGTTGATCGCCACGGCCACGTCGTTGTCCCGGGCGATCTCCATGGAGCCCTTCGGCAGGATCTCGGGGAACCCGCCGCCCTCGCCGAAGGCTTCCAGAACCGCTTCGTCGTCCTCGGTGTAGGCGGCGTAGGTGCCGATCACCTTCAGGCTGACGCCGGGGCCAAGCCCGCTCTGCATCGCCTGCACGTTGGCGGCCGGCAGCAGATAAACGGTCGCCGGCGGCTGGCCCTCGCGGGGCACGCCGACCACGTACCACGGCTCCTTCAGGTTCACGCCGGTCAGCGTGACGTTCTTGACGCTCATCCCCAGCAGGCCGCGGCCGGCGGCCGTCTGGGCGGCGTACTGCGGGGCGGCGTTGCGGACGAACGCCGTCACGTGCGTCAGGGCGCTGTCCGGGTCCTTAATGCGGATCACCACCCCGGCGTCCGCCGGGATGAGTTTGGCGGCGTCGGCGACGAACGGGTCGGCGGCGTCCCCGCCCGTGGCGGGCAGGTCCTGGCCGTGGGCCGGCGCGGACAGGGCCGGCGCTAGCAGCAGCGCCGCGGCAAGCGCCGCCAGCGAGGAGCGAATCGGAGGCGGACGGAACATCAGGATCCTTCTGAGCAGAGGGGGGGAATGCGATGCGGCGGGGCCGGACGGCGTGAACGCCGCTCGCCCCGGTTCGGATCAACAAATCCTACCGCCCGTCAGATCCTCCCCGACCGGGAGAACCCCCACCGACCGCCGGGAGGGAAATGCGGGTCGCCGCACGGGTAAGCTGGCGTTGTTGCGTTCGTTTCTCGCCGCAGGTCCGCCGATGTCCGCCCCCGCCACCCGCCGTTCCTTCCTCGGAGCCGCCGCCTCCGCCGCGATCGCCGGACCGCTGGTCTGCCGACGGTTTGCCTTCGGCAAACCCAGCGCCGCGGACAAAATCACCGTCGCCGTGATCGGCCTGGGCAATCAGGGCTTCAACGACACCCAGGCGTTCCTCAACAACGATGCGTGCCGGGTCGTCGGCGTGTGCGACGTGAACACGGCCTCGCACGGCTACCGCACCCCCGACCAGTTCCGCGGCCGCGAACCCGGCAAGAAGCTGGTGGACGATTTCTACGACGAGACCGGCTCCGGCTGTTTCGCGGAGGCCGACTGGCGGCAGGTCGTCGGGCGGGAGGACGTGGACGCGATCCTGATCGTCACGCCGGACCATCACCACGAGTCCCAGACGATCGCCGCCCTCGAAGCGGGGCACGACGTCTACACGGAGAAGCCGCTGAGCTGGTCGATCGCCGAGGGCAGGCGGATGGTCGAGGCCGCCCAGCGGACCGGCCGCGTCACCCAGACCGGCAGCATGCACCGCAGCGACGCGAACGCCGTAAAATTCGTGGACTTCGTGCGGGCCGGCGGAGTCGGGGCGATCAAAGACGTCACAACGTACATCGCCTTCAACAACGCCGAGGGTCCCGGCCCCAATTGGAAGCCGGACCCGATCCCGGACGGCTTCGATTACGCCGCCTGGCTCGGCCCGGCGCCGAAGGTTCCGTACCACAAGGACCGCTGCTTCTATCGCTTCCGCTTCATTCAGGATTACAGCGGCGGGCAGATCACGAACTTCGGCGCCCACAGCAACGACCTCGCCGCCTGGTGCCTCGGCGAACCGGACCCGGTCGCCGTGACCCCGATCTCGGCCACCTGGCCGGAACCGGATTCGCTGTTCAGCACCGCGGAGATCAGCAAATACCGTCTCGATTTCGCGGACGGCACGCCCGTGACCTGCCAAACCGACGACTACCAGTTCGGCGTGCGAGTCACCGGGGAGGACGGCTGGATTCAGCACGGCTATCGCGGGCCGATCTTCTCCAGCCCGGCGCTGGAGAAGGACTACGAAGCATTCAAAGCGCCGACGGGGACCTCGCTGGCCCACGCCTCGCTGACCCGGCCGAAGCCGGGCGACCGGTTGGACAACCACGTCGCCGACTTCCTCCGCTGCGTGAAAACCCGCGAGACGACCGTCGCCCCGTTCGCCAAGGGCCACTACACCGCGAAGCTGTGCCACCTCGGCTCGCTCACGCTGGGGCTGAAGGACGGCTACGGCGAACGGTACGGGTGGAACCACGACGCTGAGCGGTTCACCAGCGCCCCCTCCGCCGACTTGCTGAAGGCGGCGAACGGCCGGCTCGACCCGCGGGGGGCGTAACCCGCATCGGCCTCTGGGGGGAGGACCCGCCCGGGTGGCGGGGGACGGGGCGGGGTCTAGGGTTCCGGCCCCGCCCCCACTTTCTAGGAACCGAGCATGGCCCGTCTGCTGTACGTCGAAGCCTCCCCCCGCAAGCAGCGGTCGCACTCCATTGCCGTCGCCCGGGCCTTCCTCGACGCCTACCGCACGGCGAACCCGACCGACACGATCGAGGAGCTGGACCTCTTCGCCGAGACGCTGCCCCCCTTCGACGGCGACACGATCGCCGCCAAGTACGCCGTGATGGGCGGCGAGAACTTCTCGCAGGAGCAGAAAACGGCGTGGGACGACGTCACCAGGCGGGGCGAGAAGTTCAAGTCGTTCGACAAGTACGTCTTCAGCGTGCCGATGTGGAACTTCGGCGTCTCCTACGCGATGAAGCACTACATCGATTACATCACCCAGCCGGGGCTGCTGTTCAAGACGACCGACTCCGGCGGCTACGAGGGCCTGTGCAGCGGCCCCGCGATGGTGATTTGCGCCCGCGGCGGGGAGTACAACCCCTCGATGCCCGGCGGGTACGATTATCAGGCCCCGTATATGAAGCTGTGGTGCGGCTTCGTGGGGCTCTCGCCGGAGTTGCTGCTCGTTCAGCCGACTCTCAACAACGGCCCGGAAGCCGCGCAAAAAGCCCGTGCCGAGGCGATCGAGGAGGCGAAGAAAAAAGCCGCGGAGTTCTGACTGACTCTCGGCGGCGAG
>NZ_JBINJD010000116.1:0-15997 GCF_043951915.1 Alienimonas sp. DA493
GACGACCTGTTCCGCGAGGGGCTGGTCTGCCTGCGGACGGGGGCCGGGTCGATGTGGCGGCCGTGGGAGGCCGACGCCGTGGCGCTGGCCGACGGTCTGACGGTGTACGCCTTCACGGTGTGCGAGCGATGACGGCCCCGAACGACCGCGGCCTCTGGTGCCCCGCTCCCCCGATCGTCGCCGCGGCTCCGTGGCGTGCGGCCCGGTTCCGGGGACGCTGGTGCGTCCTGGCCGACTGCCCCGACGGCGTGCGGCTGGTGCGGTGGTGCCGGGACGCGACGCAAGCGGCGGAGGTCGCCGCCGGTCACTCCGCCGCCTCGCCCTCCCTCACACGCCGTTCGGCCGCTTCCCGCTCCAGCCTCTCCTGACGCGCTTTGAGAAAGTCCGCGTCCGACGGCGGCTTCTCCCCGGGCAGCGGTTCGTCGGGGTCCCGCACCGGATACCGGTCGAACATCCCCACGTTCTCCGCCGTCTGCGATCCGATCGCGGCCAGCGTCCCCTGCCGTTCGTCCGCCGCCTGCTCGGCGAAGGGCTCGAACGCGAAATGCTCCCGCCAATCGCAATAGGCGGCAACGCTCAGGCTTCGGAGGAGTCGGCGGGCGTCGGGGCGTCGGAACTCTCGGGCGAGCCGGAATCGCCATCCGACCCGCCGTTGCCGTTTCCCGATTCCGCCCCCGTCAGGAACGGCGGACGCTCCGTCAGCAGCATGTGCGACAGGATGCTGCCGTAGATCGGATTGAGAATCCGGGCGGGCAGCTTGCCGAACGTCTTCGCGGCCTCGTCCAGCTTGCCGGGCTCCACGATGCGGTTCCCGCGGGCGTCGCAGACGCAGTAGGCGACCACGAACCCCCGCAACGCCCCCTCGACCCGCCGGGGCTCGTCGTCCGGGCGGCGCGGGCGGTCCAGCAAGAGGGCCTGCCGAACTTCGTAGGCGTCCCGGTCGTCGCCCGTCGGCGCGACGTGGTAGGCGGTCCGTTTGTCGGGCAGTTCGACCTTCACCGGCTCCCGGGGGGCGTCGGCGAGGTCTTGCCAGTCAGCGAGGGAGTTCATTATCAGGCGGGCGTGTAGGTGCTATGGGTGATGTCGCCGTCCACGCGCAGCTCGAAGTTCCGGGCGAAGCTGGCCCGCGGGTTGCCCCGCTGCACGGGGAACATCGTCAGGGCGATGAACGCCTGCCGGTCGTTGTCCGCCAGCGTCGAGCGATACCACCGCTTCTCCCGGTTGAGTTGGGCGGTCACCATCTCCTGCTGGCCGGCGTCGGACACGCACTTCCCGACCACGCCCCGGGCGGCCACGTCGGTCTTCGTGATCGCGCAGACCGCCCGCCCGTCGGCGTCGGTGGTGTCCTCCACGTCCGGCGAGTCGTCCGGCGGCTCGTACTCCCGCAGGTGTCCGACCTTCTTCCACTCAATCCCGTCCGCGGGCACGCCCGCCGTGGGGTCGGGGTTCACGCCGGTATGGACCTCCAGGAAGGTGCCTTCAAATCCGCTACAGCAACCGGCCATCGTTATTCGCCTCCGCCCGCGTCGGGCTCAGGGGGTTGGGAATCGCCGGGACGCCCCGGCGGGGGGTTCGGGGAGCCGGCCGGCGGCGGGCTGTCCGTGCCGGACGGCAGGAACGTGTCGAGGTCGATCTCCGCCCGTAGTTCCGCGTCCGCTCCGGCCCCGAGGTTCACCCGCAGGCACGGCACGACGATCTGCTCCCGCACCGTGTTGGCGAGGTCGTTCAGGATCTCTTGCAGGCCCGTCATGAACGCCCGCAGCGGCACCGTGCGGCCCGCGTAGGAGCCCGTGCCGCTCACCTGGGTAATCACGTCGTCCGGGATGCCGAGGCCCCGCAGGATCTCGGTGTTCAACTCCCGGCCGTATTCGAGGAGGCCGCCCGCGTCGCCGCCGATCTCCGCCGGCGTCCACGTCCATTCGTCCTGCCCGTCGTCGTCCTTGCTGTTCGGCAGGGCGAGACCGGCCCCGTTGACCATGTTCGCCATGATCCGGTGGGCGAGGGCTTCGTAGGACTGCTCGACGCCCTGCTGGTCGGTGTAGGTCCCGACCGGGTGCCGCATCAGGCCGCCGCTGAAGGCGTGCTTGGCGTACCAGAGGCGGCGGCTGTCGGCCTGCCCCCGCGGGCGGGTCTTCTCCCGCCACGGTCGCCACGCGCCTTCCAGTTCGCTCCGGCCGTACCACGCCCCGAACTCCCGCCCGTGGACGTGGGCGAAGAACTTGCCCGGACCGAGGGCGACCGGCTCCCCCTCCCCGGCCTGCACCTTCACGCCCCAGAGCGCCCCGCCCCGCGTCAGCAGGCGGGCGTCGGTCGGGTGGAAGGCCCGCAGTCGATCGAACGTCACCTCGCCGTTGCGATCCTTCCGCCAGACGATTTCGCCGGCCGCCAGCGTGTTCCAGATCGCGTTGACGATCTTCGCCCCCGCCCGCAGCCAGACGGCCCGCGCCGTTTCCAGCGTCAGCCGCTCCGCCTCCGGGGCGGTGGCGTGCGGGACGGAGAACACGGGGGCCAGCAGCGGAGCGGAGACGATCCGCATTCCGAGCTTCACGTCGGGGTCGCACCGCATCCGCGGCACGTCCGCGAACGTGAACCCCTCCCCGCCCGGGGCGTCCGGATCGGGGCCGTGGTGCGGCGGCGGCTCGTAGCCGGCCGTCAGCAGCGTGAACAGCGAATCGCCCGTCGCGGTCGTCATGCGTCGTCCCCGTGCGGGTCCGCGGCGGGCTCGTAGCAGTACAGCAGGCCGTCGAACCGAAGCGTCATCGTCACCCCGATCGGCCCGTCCCCCTCACGCTCCCACCAGTCCGCCCCCCGCTCCCGCGGCGGATCGGTCCGGCGGTGCCGCGGCGAACCGCTCACCGATCCCGGCGCCCCCGACTCCCGCAACAGGCGGGCGACGGCGGACGCGAAGGCGTCCGGGCGGCAGACGGCCCGACGGACCTTCGAGGCGAGCGCGATCATCCCCTCGCCGGCGCGAACGCCGGAGAGCGGGAACCGGGCGTCGCCGCGGTGACCGCCCAACAGGGAGGCCGTCACGTCAAACTCGACCGCATCCTGCCCCCCGCCGTCGGCGTCCAGTTCCCGGGCGGAGACCGTCGCGGGATGCACGGCCACGAACAGCGGTCCGGCGCTGCCCGGCGGGCGGCCGGTCATCGTGACGCCGCAGCCGGACCCGACCGACAGGTTCAGGTCTTCGGCGATCAGGTCGCGGGCGGCGAGGAGGGCGGCGAGGTGGGCCATGCGTCAGCCCCCCGCCGGAACGTACGGGCGACCCTCGTAGTCCGGCAGGTGCGCCCGCCGGGGGTCCAGTCGCACCCGGGCCGGGACGGACAGGCTCGGGACCGAGGCCGCGTCGGAGTTCGACCCGGCGAGGTCCGCGGACCCGGCCGCCACCGTCTTGGTCCACTCCACGATCTCCTCCGTCCGCTGCTTCAGGCCCGCGGCGGGCGGGTTGCCGTTGCGGCTCGTCAGGTCCGCCGCCGCGAGTTCCGCCGTCGCCCACCGGACGGACTGGTTCGCGGCGAGGGTCGCGTCGTCGTACCGATGCCCCAACAGGCGGGAGATGCGGGCGGACTGCCGCGCGATCGCGTCCTCCACGATCTGCGAGTCCGCGGAACTCGACCCGTAGCCGTAGCCGGCCGCGCCGGCGTACAACTCCGGCCCGAGCACGCTCTCCACGTCGGCGGCGGTGCAGAAGGCGGTCAAGCGGGCGGGACGGTCGAGGAGGGGCTAAGGGAAACCGCCCCGACCCCCGGCGCGGCGGAAACGCTCATGGGGCCGGGGCGGCGGCGGGGTCCGGCGGGAACGCGGGTCAGAACGCGACCTGCCCGTAGGCCACGGCCTTGGGGACGTAGAGGGCGGGCAGGCTGTTGTCGTGGCTGAACAGGCTCGTGCCGGCCGGGTTCATGGACGAGAAGGTCCACGAGTAGCTGCCGGTCCGCGGCACGCTCGGGCCGCCCGGACGCTCCACGATCGGCTCCGGGCACTCCATCATCCCGAACAGGTCGTTCCGGTCGCTGGCGGCGGGGCCGAAGAAGGCGTAGCCGTCCGGCACCAGGTCGGTGGTCGACTCCGCTCCCTCGGGGCCGATGTCGATCACCTCGTCGGTGATGTACCACTCCACGCCCGGCAGGCCCGGGATCACCGCCCGCATCGTGGTGTTCGGCAGGCTGGTATCGCTGTCGAGGTCGTTGCCCCGGGTCCACTCGGTGTAGGGCGTGTTCGTGGTGCCGGCGATCGCCTTCACCTCGTCATTCTTGATGACGTGCTTCCAGGTGTTGCTGTTGACGATCACGCTCCCCAGGCGCCCGCCGGACTGACGCTTGAACGCCCGGTTGATCGACAGGATGTGACCCGGGATGTCGGTCGTCGCCGTGTCCCACGAAGCGTCGAGGATGTTCGACCCCGTGCCCATGTCGAGCTGGGCGGTGTGGGTCGACTCGTGCTGGTAGTTGACGGTGAACAGCTTCTGGGCGCCGCTATTGCCGCCGGTCGAGTAGGTCAGGTACTCGTTGTCGCCCTTCTTGTAGACGTGGACCTTGCCGCGGATCAGGCCGCCGAACAGGGCGAGCCGCCAGTTGGCGGTCCGCTGACCGAGGAACCGCTGCTGCCGGGCGATCTCGCTCCGGCCGGTCAGGTCGATGTCCCCGCCGTCCCCGCCGATCGGGCGGTTGCCGTACAGTTCCTCGTCGGTGAGGAACAGTTGCTCCGCCATCCGGGGGATGTAGTAGTTCACTCGACCGACCGGCTGACGCCGGATCGTCTTGGCGGGCGTGCCCGGGGTCGAGTGCTGCCCGACGGTCCGGGTGTCGTCGAAGATGTCGTACCCGCCCTGGCGGGTCCGCACCGGGTTGACGTTCCGGCCGCCGGGTTGCAGGCCGAACGCCCGCAGGAGCCCGCTGGAATTGGCGGCCAGACGCCGGACGGCCCGGTCGGTGACTTTGGTCGAAAGGAGTTCGGCGCGGCTGGCCATCGTTCAGTTCTCGCGGGTGGGCGGCGGGGAGTGCGGGCGGTCGCCCGGGGAGGAATGGGTTAGGTGGCGACGGTCAGGGTGTTGCCGGACATCTCGGTCACGAGCCACTTGAGCGTGGCCCCGACGTAGCGGGCTTCGAGCTTCACCTGCCCGCCGACCTTCTCGCTGGCGGTGCTGAACGCGACGGAGTCCGCCGCGGCGTCGCCCTGCACGACGATGTTGTCGCCCTCGGCGGAGACGACCGTGACGTTCTGGTCGGCCAGCACGAGGAAGCCGTAGGTCAGGCCGTTGGCGATCGCCGGCAGGGTGAAGACCACCGCCCCGGCGGCGCCGTTGTTCGTGAACCGCGTGCCGTTCTCGGCGGTCGTGACCGTGTAGTCGGAGGTCTTCGCCACGTCCCCGGTCGGGTAGAAGGCCCCGCCCGCGTAGCCGTCGTCCCAGATCACGCCGTTGCGGGCCAGCACGCTGCGGGCGTGGTCGTCCAGACCGATGCAGTGCGACGCCTTGACCGGCCCGGCGATCACCATCCGCCACTGCTGATCGGCCGCCTCGCCGGTGTCCACGTCGAGCACGTCCACGCCGTCCAACAGGACGCCCGCGGGGTTCTGGGAGCCGTCGGTGGCGTCCGGGTCGTAGTCGACGTACCGGACCTCCTCGTCGCCGTCCCCGTCCGTCGCGGAATCCAGCTTGGCGAGCACGAGCCCGGCCCGCAGGGCGGTCGTCGGGGTCGCGCCGGAGTCGCGGGCGGTCGAGTCGACGACCGCGCCGACGATGACGTGCTGGTGGGCCTCGGGGTTGCCCCACAGGACGGAGGCTTCCTGCGTGGTGCGGGCGGTCGAGAAGCCGGGAGTGTTGTGGCTGTACATGGCGGCGGGTCGGGGTCGGGCGGGTGGGGCGTGCGGGGCGTCAGTCGGCGCCGTGGAGTTCGTTGAAGACCCGGTCGGCGTCTTCGTCGCTGACCTCGCCGCCGCTCAGGAACGGGTTGGCCGGCTGCTCGCTGACGGAGAGGTTCTCGGCCCGCTGGGCGTCGTCCCAGACGGCCCCTTCCGGCAGGCTCTCGAAGTCGGACAGACGGGTCTCCAACGCCTTGCCGACCGCGTCGTCGCCCTCGCTGAACTGCCAGGTGTCGGCGACGCTTTCGAGTTCCTCCCGCTTCGGCTTGGCGATCCGGCCGGAGTCGAACAGGCGGCCGATGCGGGCCTTCAGTTCGGCGCGGTGGTTGGACGTGACGCGGTCGCGGAGGGCCTTGTTCTGGGCGACCACGCCGCCCATCTGGTCGCTCATCGCCTGCACCTTGTCCTCCAAGGTGGCGTCGGGGTTCGATTCGCCGCCGACCTTTTCGAGCAGGGCGTCGAACTTGGTCTCCAGCGCCGCGAACTTCTCGGCGAGGTCGTCCGCGGCGGGCGTGGTCTGGGTGTCGCTCATGGCGTAGGTCTCGCGGCGTTCGCGGTAACGGAGGTGTTCGGTCAGCCGCCCCAGCAGGTCGGCGAGGAGTTCGGTGTCGCCCCGGAGGGACTTCCCGGGGGTCAGGTCCAACTTCTTCAGCGCGGCGGTCAACTGCCGCGACAGGTCCGCCGGGTCCACGTCGCTCATGGACACCGGACGCACTTCCTTCTCCGGCCCGTCGCCCTCCCGCTCGCCGGGGTTCTCGCCGGCGGCGCCGCGGGCGGCGGCGAAGGTCTTCAACGCGGAGCACAACGCGGACAGGTCGCCCGACAGCGTGACGGACGGGTCGAGAAACACCCCGACCGTCTCGAAGCATTCGCGGACGGCCGCCATGTCCGGCGGCTTCACTTCCTCGGCGGGCTGTTCGTCGCCCTCGGACGGGCGGATCGTCGCGCCGTCGGCCATCTCGGAGAGGGCGACGACCTTCTCGAACTCCCGCGATTGATTCTTGGCGACCGGCTTGGTGGTCGTGGCGAGGTGGTGCAGGACGTTCTCGTACCGCTTGCCCGTCGGAGACGCCCACGGGCCGAACTGCGGGGAGACGTAGGTGCCGATCTCCAACAGGTCCGCCGCCACGTCGTCCTTGGCCTCAATCTCGAAGACCAACAGGCCGTCGTCGTTCACCTCGACCCCCTCCACCCAGCCGGCGAGGTTGCGGTCGTTCCGGCGGGCGGGGGCGTCCGACAGGGCGACCGGGTGGCCGTCGGGGTTTTCGGCCCCCGGGGCGTGCTCGTGGATCAGCGGGACGGAATAGTGATCCGCCTTCAACGCGGCGAACCCGTCGGCGATCGCCCGCACGTCCTCGGCCGTCACCTTCACCGCGTCCCCGGAGAGGGTCGGGTAGGTGCCGGGGCCGAAGGCGGTTTTGCGGAGGCGAGGCAACGGGCGGGGGCCGGTCGGGACTGCGAACGAACGTCACGCCACCAGAAACCGCCGCGTCCCCCCAAACTCTTTTCTAGAACTCCGGCCCCTCGAACCGGTCGCGCCCCTGAAAGGCCCGGTGCCGGTGCAGGCCCACGCGGGCGTCGTCGCTCCGAGACAGGCCCCGGACGTAGGACAGGGCGTTCTCGACGGCCTCCGTCTCCCGCACCGCCGGGCTCCACTCCCGCTGCGAATCCATGAACCCCGCGATCCGCTCGCAGGCCCGCACGCCCTCCTCCCCGCCGCCGAACTGGTAGTAGCAGATCGTCAACAGCCGCGGGATCTTCTCCGCCGGGATCGACGCGACGACCTCCCGGGCGAGGAAGGCCGCGTCCCGGGCCGCCAGTTCGCCCCCGTACATCGGGACCGGCTCGTCCGCGTCGGAGTCGGCCCGGGAGTCCAACCGCCCTTCCAGCAGGGCGACGCGATCCCGCAGGCGGTCGGACTCCGCCTTCTTCCGCAGGTACAGGTCGCGCCACTGTTCGGACCGCCGCCGCCCGTTCTTCGCGGGGGTCGCGGTCTTCCGTCGCTGGTCGCAGGTGAGAGGGGGCGTCGCCGCCAAGGTTTCCGGTCCGCCAGACCGGCCGCACGCTACGATTGTAGGCCCGACGCGGGCGACGCGCCAGAGGCGGCTAAGGCCCGGGGTATTTTACCCCGCACCTTAGCGGACCGGCCCGTTCCGGACCCTACGTCACTTTTGACGTAGGGTCGTCGGGCCTACGTTTCTCGGGGTTTCGCGGTCAGAAACCGCCCGCGACCGCCATGCCGGGGTCCAGCACCGTGAACGCCGGGCCGCCTTTCTCCGCCTTGCCGCCGTTGCGGTCCGCGTACCACGCCGCCATCGACAGCGTATCGACTTGGTCGTCGTGCTCGCCGGCCGGGAAACTCAACAGTTCCGTCAGCCACGGCCCCCACCAGCCGGGCGGGTCCGCCGGAACGTAAATCTGCCCGGCCTCCATCCGCACGGCCGCCACCGTGGCCCGGTCCTGCTTGCTCGTCATCCCCGGCGAATAGGACTTTACGGTCAGCCGTCCGGTGCGGCGGAGCGACTGGATCGCCCCCGTGCCGCTGCTGGCGTCCTCCACGATCACGAACTCGCAGCGGTTCTTGCGTGAGAACTTGGCGATCTCCGGCGCCACGTCCGGCACCTGGAACTTGTCCCGCCGCACGTCGATCAGGAACAGGTCGCCGCTCCGCCGATCGAACGCCCACGCCGCCATCGCCGTGTAGTCGCTCGTCGTGTGGTCCTTGCTGGCCGTGTCCGCCGTGGCGAACCGCAACACGCCCTCCGCGGGCGTCACCCGGTCCCCCTGCGGCGTCTGCCGGACGAAGTGTTCGCCCCGCCGGTCGTAGTAGCGGAACCACGACTCGTCGAAGAACCCGCCGCGGTCCGACACCGCCCAGTCGCCGTTCAGCAACCGCTCCCGGTCCACCGGGTGCATGTCCGCCAGACTGGCGACGTACGCCGGGGCGTCGATCGTCGGGTTGTCCTTCAGGGTGGACGGCAGGAACAGCCGCCGCACGTCCCCGGCCCCGCCGCAGGCGATGCACGTCCCGCCGTCGTACCGGCCGCTCCCGCCGCACAGCCCGCAGTCGCCGACCTTCGCCCAGAGCCGCCCGTTCCGCTCGTCCAGCGGCGTCTCGTGGTACTCCGCCGGAATGTACCGCTGCTTCACCCACTCGCCGCCGACGCCGCCCGGGTTCGTCGCGGCCCGATACCGCAGCGGCACGTCGCCCAGCGGATTCCCGGTCTCCACCGCGTCCGGCTTTCGCAGCCGGGACAGCAGGTAGGTGTACTGGCTCTCGGGGAACTCGGTCACTTCGTCCCAGCCGATGAACTGGAACTCCGAACTGCCGTACTGGTACTTGCGGTCCTCGTGGTCGAGGTAGCCGAACGTGAGCGTCCCGCCCGCCGGGAACGTGAGCACGTTGTCCGACCCGTTCCAACTCATCTCGCCCCGGCGAATCCACGGGCGGAACCATTCCAGCGACCGCGGCAACAGACCGCCCGCCAGCCGGAGACGGGTGCGGGTCTTCCGCAGGATCAGCCCCGCGTACCCCGGCACGTCCGCATACTGGATCGCCGCCATCAACATGGCGTCCGACTTCCCGCCGCCGGCGCTGCCGCCGAACAACACCTCCCGGTCGTTCAGCGACAGGAACAACCGCTGTTTCGGGTGCGGATGCGGGCGGACCGCGTCCAGCAGGTCGTTCGACCGGTAGCCTCGGGCCTTCACCCGAAGGGCGGACAGCAGACGCTCCCGGCCCCCCGCGTCCAGCTTCTCCCACGCCCGCAGCAGCGCGTCGCGGTCCGCCGTTTCCCGTTCGACAGAATTCTGACGAACGGGGGCGACTCCCGGTTTCGTGGGCTCGGCGATCACGCCGGCTCCGCGACGACGCCCGCGGACTCAAGCAGCCTCCGCAGCTCTTTTTCCGGGTCGCTCGGCTCCGCCCGGCGCGACACGGCCTTCCCGTCCGGCGTCGTCTCCGACACCTTCAGCGGGGCGTGGTTGCCCAGCAGTTTGTCGATGCGGTCCTGGTAATCCGCGGCGTTCCGCTCGCACGCCCCGATCTTCGCCCCGGCCTTTTCCTGCCGGCGGCTCGCCAGCTTGAGCCGGGCCATCGCGGTCTCCGTCTGTTCGTCGGGGCTCGTCGGGTCGTCCAGAGTCGCCTGCGCCCGCTCGATCTCCTCCGTGGCGGCCTTGAACTCCTTTCGCCCCTCGGCGCGGGCCTGCATGCTCTCCGCCTTCAACGCCCGCCAGTACAACAGGCTGTCGCTCCGGCAATCCTCCGGGGACTTGCCCACCAGTTCCCGGTTCCTTCCACGCGCGCGAGTCAGATACTTGCCCACGGTCACGCGGGAGCAGCCCCACTTGGCCGACAGCATCCGCCGCAGTTCCCCGTCGGAGTAGTCCAGCGACATCAATTTGCGGGCCTCCTCGATCCGCTTTTCGTACTCCGCCTTCGTGACCCGGGGGGCGTGCCCGTTCTTCTGTCGCGGTCGGTCTCCGGCCATCGGTCAGTCCTCCCCTTCGGCGTCGTCGGCGTCGTCTTCGGCGGGCCGGGCGAACGCGGCCCCGAGTTGGTCGGCGGTCCCGGGCTCCCCGAGTCGCACCGCCAGCTTCTCCCCGGCCATGTTGAAGCTGCCGGGAGCGTGGCCGACGATCTCGCAGAAGCGGCGTTTTTCTTCGTCGCCGCGGAACACCAACAGCAGCGTGTAGTCGGCCTGGTTCTGGGTCTCCGCCCGGCCCGCGTAGGTCTGGCGCGAGTCTTTGATGGCCCGGGGGTCGTCGCGGTCGATCGCTTCCCCGTCCACGGTCTGCGTGCGGGCTTTCGGCGGGGCGTCGGCCTTGGCGTTCTCGCGTGCCGCCTGCCGTTCGGCTTTCTTTTCCGCGTCGGCGTCGTCCATGATCTCGCCCAGCAGGGCGGCGTCGGCCTCCCCGGGGTCTTCGCCGCGGAACAGGCTTTCGGTGAGGGCGGTGTCGAGCCCGTGGTCGGCGAACAGTTCTTCCAGCTCCAGTTCCCCGAAGCCGGCGTCCTCGGCGGAGACGCCCCCCTCGGCGAAGATCGCGTACAGGCCCTCGGCTTCGTACCGGCCTTGCAGGTTCGGGTTGTTGAGGGCGACGTTGAGCCGCTTCTCCTCGGCGTCGTCCACGTCGATCACCGCGACGGTGACGAGCGTGTCCAACGGGTCGCGGTCGCCCTTCGCCTTGGCGGCGCGTTCGGTTTCCAGTTCGACCAGCACGCTATGGCGTTGGTGGCCGCCGACGAGATGGCCGGTCCGCTTGTTCCAGATCAGGGTTTCGGCGAGCCCGCCCTTGCGGAGTTCGTCCTTGAGGCGGCGGCGGGCCTCGGGGTCGATGGAGCGGGGGTTGTACGGGCTCGGCTTCAGGTCGCCCAGCCGCACGTCGGCGGTCTCGAACGACTGGAAGGCGGAGCGGGTCGGGTCGGAGGATTTCGGCATGGGCGGGTTCACCAGTCGCAGGCCACGGCCGCGGCGTGCGTTTCAGGTTCGCGGAGCAGGTCGCGGACGACTTCGGCCTCCGCGAACGGGAAGTAGTCCAGCACCTTGCCCAGATCGTCGGGGAAGTTGTCGCGGAGCCAGAGCAGCGAGGCGGAGTCGATCGACACGTCCGTGCAATCCCCGTCGCCCATCGCCAGCACGGGCAGGTTGTGCGTGCGGACGTAGCCCCAGACGGTGCGGCCGACCCAATCGCAGATCGGCCACGCCTTGCCGTGCTTCGCGCAGACGCCCCGGCAGTCCGGCCACGCGGGTTGACGCTTCTCCGGGTCGAACCCGATGTCCCGGCAGTCGGGGACGGGCGTGTCGCTCGCCTGCGAGATCATGCCGCGTCGGCCCGGGGACTCGTCCATCCGGTGCCCGGCGAGAACCATCCGCCCGCCGGTTTTCTTGCGGACGTGGCGGAGGATGTCGTCCTGTTTGCAGGACCGGCGGGTGAGGATGCGTTTCCCCCGATGCTCGCCGTTGTGCAGGATGTCGGCCAGCGCGGGCGACGGGAGCCGGAGAATCTTGATCCCGTACTTGCGCTCGGCCGCCCGGAGAACCCGTTCCTGGCATTCGAGGTCGGGAACGAGTCGGCAGAAATAGGCCCGCAGCCGGTCCGCGCCGACCGCGCGAGCGGCGAGGTCAAGGACGGCCGCACTGTCCTTGCCGCCGCTGTACGCGACGATCAACGGGGAGTCGGGGGCGAGATCCGCGGCGGCCCGGATGCGACCGAGCGCGTTACGGACCGCGCCGCCCTGAAACTGCCGGCGGCGGGCCATCGTTCAGAACCGCCGGGGATTAGCGGCCACCGCCGGACGCGGGCGTCCGGCCGCTCCGGGACGAACGGAGGCGGGAGATGGTCCGAGACCCGGAGCCGCGGCGGCCCCGGCGGCGTTCGGACTCGCTGGAGGTGGCGCCCCGGGGGCGAACCCGGCCGCCAAGGGTCCGGGCGGCGGCCCGCTGTTCGGGGGTGACGTTGGTGGAGCGACGGCGACCGGCCATGTTCGTGACGGGGGCTCGGGAGACGGGCGGAAACGGACGGGAAGCCGCACCCTGCCCGAATCCGTCCCGCGTACCCAAGCCTATTTCGCGGCCGTCTCTAACAGCGGCAACGCGAGCGCGTCCGCCGGCACGTCCGCCGTCCAGACGTTCAGCCGGCCCGGGATCGGATACGGCTCCGACAGCGGGACGCGGTCCGTCAGCACCCAGCCCCAGAGCGTGAAGTCGTCGCCGGGCTCGGGGGCCTCCACGAAGTCCCACCCGAACCGGTACGTCTCATCCTCCACCTGCCGGCGGGCCGTCGTCTCGTCCAGCCCCTCCGGCCCGTAGACCTTCGCGTCGACCCGGTCCTGGATGTCGTCCGCGATGTCGCAGACGGTTTCGTGCAGGTCCTCGGAGACGTGGTCCGTGTCTCCGCCTTGGCAGGAGAGCAGTTCCGAAGTCTCCCAACAGCCGCGAAGATCGACGCGACCGAGGATCGCGGACCGGGGGAGCGGCAGGCCCTCGGCTTCCAGTTCGCGGCACCACGCGGCGTCATCCCGGCCGGCGCTGGCGTGTATCCAGAGTTCGCCGCGGTGATTCGTCCGCCAGGTGCGGTTCTCGCACCACTTGAAGCCGTGGATGACGAAGCTAGCCCACGGCTGGCGGAGGGAGAGAACCTTGATGCGGCGGCAGCCGGCCGGGGGTTCGGCGGGGAGCGGCGTGCGGGGTTTGCGGGGTTTCGTGGCGGCGGTCATCCGTCGGCCTCCCGCTTGCGTCGCCGTGCAGCCGACCGGCGGAGCGTGTCGAGAACCCACGCGGTCAGGTAGGGCTCGCCGGAGGGCTTCAGCATCCCGGCCCGCTTGGCGGCGCCGTGGAACGCTTCGAGGTCGTCATCAGAGACGCGAATCGACAGCCGGCGGTCACGGCCGGAACGCGGTCGGCCGCCGGGGTTCGGCGGGTCGTCAGGGGGCATGGCGGAGCCTGCAAAGGGGAATCAGGGATCGGGAAAGTATCCGGCGGCCGCCGGTTTCCGCAACCCCGCGACGCCGGAAACACCGTAACGCGCTGCCACGTAACGGGTTGCGGAAACTTCCGAAAACTTTCCCCGAATCGGGGTGTTTTGGGTTGCCCAAACAGGACGATGAATCGTAATATCGGCAACCCGAAACCGCGGCCGGCACAGCCGCGACGGACTCACCCCGAACACGCGAGCAACTCAATGCGTTACGTCGCCTCTCCCGCCGACCTGGTCGAACTGTTCACCTCCGCCGCGGACGCTTTCGACTGTCCCGGCTATCGGATGGCGGCCCGGATCGCGGGTTACTCCCGTTCGCTACAGGAAGCGAACGAACGCATCGGCGACATGTGGAACAAAGGCGCCGCCGAACAACGTGAGCGGACGTTCGGCAAGCCGGCCGGCACCGTCGGCGTCGAATCGCTTTCTGACGCGGCGCTGAACGGCCTCTGGGCCTCCGCCGACACGGCGAAGAAAGCCGCACGCGGCGAGCGGGTGCCGGTTGTCGCCACGGTGAAACCGTCCCCCGTCGCCGCCTGACGTTCTCCCTCCCCCGGACCCGGCACAGGTCCGACCCCCTCACACCCCACGCGAGCCCCACGATGAACGCCACCCGCACCGCTACCGACGCCGAACTCATTGCCGAACGGGCCGAACAGGTCCGCCGTGCGGTCGACTACGGCCGCCGCATCGGGCTCAACGAGCCGGAAGAAGCGGTCCGACTGTACGGCCACGTCGCTACGGTCTGGCGGACCGAAGCGGTCTACCACCTGAAAAACGGCGACCGGGAGAACGCCAAGATCGCCGCTCAGTTCTGGGCTCTGGAACTGGCGGACATCCGCACGGCCCGCGAACACGCCGCCGCCTAGCCGCTTCTCCGGGTCGGGGATCGTTCCCCCGGCCCGGGCCTGTCGCCAAGCTGGCGACGTTTCCCCCTCCCCCCGAACCGAAGCGAACCGATGAAGACTCAATACACCGTCTGCCGCGTCACCCGCCGCTACGGCAACCCCGCGACCTACACCTACACCGGACTCCCGAGCGACGGCCCCGAGCCGGCCGGACTGGAGTTCTTCGACTCCCGCGAGGAGGCCGACGCGGCCCGCGACGCGGCGGACGGCGGCGACATGCACCTTGGACACAACGAGTATTTCGACGGCCCCGTCGTCTGCGAGGTCGTCGGGGACGTTGACTTGGTGGACCCCGCCGACCGGCGGGAGGACGACGGTGAGTGCTACGACACCGACACCGGAGAGACGTACGTCGTGCGGGAGTGCGACGGCGAGTAGTTCCCCCCGCGTCCCTCCCCTTTCTCCCCCTCCCCCGAACTGAGCGAACTGATGACCGCTGAAACCAAGACCGCCGTCCCCGGCTGCGATTTCCTCTCCGGCTACGTCTTCCACGTCTATCCGACGACGGAAGCGGCGAAGGTCCATTCGCCGGAGGAACGCGACGCCGAGGGCTACACGATCCGCGAAGAAACCCGTTACGGGTTCCACGGGAACGACTGCCCGCCGTGCGATGCCGAATGGCTGTCGGATGACGCGGGGTCGGACGGATACCTTGTCGTCGCGGACGACGAAGACGACGTGAACCCCGCGGAAGGCTGGAACGTCGAACAGGTGAAGGCGGAAGACCTTGAGGATGAACGGTGGACCGACGAGGGATACACCGCGGTCGTCGTAACCGTCGATCCCGACGGCGAATGCGTGATTGCCCGAAAGGTTTGACTCCCCCGCGTCCCGAGGTTCGCCCTCCCGCCCGGGAGGGGGCCGGGTTCGATCCCGGCCGGACGCTTCGCCGAACGCAAAACGAGCCCGGCCGGTTTTGGCACACCCGGCCGGGCTCTCGCATGCACGCCGCCGGAACCCGTCACGCGAGCGACCGGGACCGGCTGGCGGTTGCGTCCCGGCACTGTACCAGAGCGAACGCCGAACAGGAGTGCGGGGCCGCCGCCGGGCCGGTTGTGCGGCCGAAACCCCCGGCGTATCACGCGACCCCGCACACCCGCCGTCCGCTAGGCGATCCAGACCCGCAGCGTCGCCGCCACGGTCTGACCGCCGTCCGTATTGCATTCCACCGGCAGGTCCCACAGTCCCGCCGCGTCGTCGGACGCCGCCAGCAGGAACGCGACGCCGCGACCGGACGGAACCTCCACCGCGGCGGCCGTCGTAACCCCGGCGCCGCTGGCCGCGAGGCTCCCCGCCGTGGCCCGGACGGGCCGCGCCGGCCCCGCCGTCGGCTGGCCGGTCAGTTCCTCCCCGGTCCCCAGCTTGGCGGAGAAATCCAGCCCCACCGCCCGGGATTCGCCCGGCGCCAGCCTCCCAGCCCCGATCACCGCCGGCGACAGGTCCGGCGCCGTGAACGACGCCGTAACCCGCCCCGCGTATTCGACCGCCAGTTCGACCGCCGTCACCGTCTGCTCGTCCGTCGCCCCCAGCGCGTCCGTGACCGCCACGACGTAGGAGCCCGCGGCGGCGGGCGTCCACGGGCTCGTCACGACCGTGCCGTCCACCGTGTAGACGTAGGGGGCCGTGCCGCCCTGCGCGTCGAAGGGCACCTCCTGCCCGACGTAGACCGAGGACGGGAGGGTCGGGAGCGTGAGGGCGCCGCCTCCGCCGCCAGTTGTCGCTCCGAAGACTTGGCCGAAGACGCTCGCCAT
>NZ_JBINJD010000117.1:0-15748 GCF_043951915.1 Alienimonas sp. DA493
GCCCCCGCCGCGGCGAACGTGCTCCGCTTCGGCCTCCGCCGACTGCGGGTGGCGGGCGACGCGGACCGGCTCGCCGAGGGCGTCACCCCCGCCGCCGGGCGGACCGTTCGCTGATCGCCTCCCGCAGCAGGGCGTCGTAGGCGGCGACGACCGCCTCCCAGCGGTGGTTTTGAAGCACGAGGCCCTGGGCCCGCTCCGCCATCGCCGCGGCGTCGGCCGGGTGATCGAGCGCCCAACGCCACTCGTCCGCCAGGGCGGCCGCGTCGCCGACGGGCGTCAGCCGGGCGGTCTGTTCGTGCGTGAAGACCTCCGCGGTGCCGTCGACGGCGGTGGCGACGATCGGCGTGCCGGCCGCGGCCGCTTCCAGCAGCACGTTCGGCGTGCCCTCCCACCGGCTGGGCAGGAGAAAGACGTCCGCCAGCCGCATCAGCGCCGGCAGGTCCTCCCGCCGCCCGAGCAGCCGCACCCGCTCCCCGGCCGGGTGCGTCGCCGCCCACAGCCGCACCCGCTCCGCCAGCGGCCCGTCGCCGGCGATCAGCAGGTGGACGTCGCGGCGGTCGAGCCGGGCAAAGGCCTCCAGCAGCGTGTCCGGATCCTTTTGCACGTCCAGCCGCCCGGCGAACAGCGCCACCGGCCCGTGCGGCGGCAACCGCAGCGCCGCCCGGTCCGCCGGGGCGGCATCCGCCCAGCAGTCGGCGTCAACGCCGTTAGGGATCGTCACGACGCGCTCCGCCGGCAGTCCGCCCCCGCCGGCCAGCGGGGAGGCGACGCAGAACCGGCGGACGCTCTCGCCGACGCAGACCCACCGGTCCACCAGCCGCGCCGTCCACCGGTCCAGCAGGCGGTGGCCGTTCCGGCGTCGCTCCGCGACCCGCACCCCGCAAACCACCGCCGGCCGCCCCGCCGAGCCCGCGACCAAGCGGGTGAGCAGGTTGGCGTGGAACAGGAACGACAACGCCGCCGGGGGCCGTTCCTCTCGCAGATATCGCCGCAGCGGCCGCGGATCGACGCCGGGCAGAGAGTCCAGCAGAGTCACCGGCACGCCGCAGGAGACAAATGACTCCCGCAGCCTCCCGCCGCGCAGGGCGAAGACGTGCGGCGCCCACCCGCGTTGCGAGAGCCCCAGCACGACCCGCAGGAACGCCTGCTCCGCGCCGCCGGGGTCGAGTTCGGTGATGACCGCCGCCAGCGGGAGCGGGGCGGCGTCAGGGTCCGGGGGCGGATCGGGCATCGGTTCGGCGATAGGGTACCCGCATGCCCACGCCGCCGCCCGAGTCCCCCTCAGAGTCCCCGCCGGAGGACGTCGCCGATCTCGCCGTCGCCGCCTATGACTATCACCTGCCGCCGGACCGAATCGCCGCCCGTCCGGCCCCGCGAGGAACGGCCCGGTTGCTCACGCTGAACCGCGAGACCGGCGCCGTCGCCCACCGGTCGATTGCAGACCTGCCGACCCTGCTGACGCCGGGCGATCGACTGGTCCTCAACGATTCCCGCGTCGTTCCCGCCCGGCTCCGCGGCGTGCGGGAGTCGACGGGGGGGAAGTGGGAGGGGCTGTTCCTCGCCCTCGAAACCGGCGACGACGGCGACGCCTGGCGGGTGATGTCAAAGACCCGCGGTACGTTGACGCCGGGGGAGACCGTCCGGGCCGACGGCCCCGACGGGGCGACGTTGCGGCTGCGGATGGAGCGGCGGGAGGAGGGCGGCGTGTGGCTCGTCACGCCGCTGGACGACGCGGCCGCCGCGGCCCCCTTCGCGGCGCTGGAGGCGGTCGGCTCGATCCCGCTGCCGCCCTACATCGGCCGGGACGCCCCCGACGAGCGAGACCGCACCGACTATCAAACCGTCTTCGCCGACCGCCCCGGCTCCGTCGCGGCCCCGACGGCGGGGCTGCACTTCACGCCGGAGCTGCTCGCGGCCTGCGAGTCGGCGGGAGTCAGTGTCTCCCGAGTGACTCTTCATGTGGGAGTCGGCACCTTCCGGCCGATGTCTGGCGAGTCGCTGGTCGACCACCGGATGCACGCGGAGTTCTGCGAACTCTCCAGCGCGACGGCCGCGGACGTGCGGGCGACGCGGGAGGCCGGAGGGCGGGTCGTCGCCGTCGGGACCACCGCCTGCCGGACGCTGGAAGCCGCCGCTCAGGAGAACGACGGCGCCGTCGGCCCCTTCTGCGGTGAGACGGAGATCTTCATCCGCCCCCCGCACCGCTTCGCGGGGATTGACGGCCTGCTGACGAACTTCCACCTGCCGAAAAGCACCCTGCTCGTGCTCGTCTCCGCTTTGGCCGGGCGGGAGCGGGTCCTCGCCGCGTACCGGGAGGCGGTGGCGCGGGGGTACCGCTTCTTCAGCTACGGCGACGCGATGCTGATTTTGTAGGCGATCCGCAGGCGAACGGGGGGCGTGAGCCCGCCTTGCGTTCGCAGCCGCCCGAGGACACGGAGGGCGGACGCCCACCGCTCGCCTCCTCCGCCTAGATGCCGAACAGCCGGCGAAAACTGTCGAGGAGGGTGCCGTGCTCGCCGCGGCGGGCTTCTTCCTTCAGCGCCTCCAACGGCGGGTGGAGGAGCTTGTTGACGATGCGGTCGACGCTCCGCTCCACGGCGGCCCGATCGTCGTCGGTCCAGTCGGGGCGGCGGGCGTAGAGCTGTTGCAGTTCCGCGTCGCGGACGGCGGTCCACTCGTCCCGCAGCCGACGGATGACCGGGCCGGTCGCCCGGTGCACCAGGCCGCGGAGGAAGGCCTGCGTCTCCTCCTCGACGATCCCCTTCGCCTTGCCGATCTCCTTCTCGCGCCGGCGGCGGTTGGCGGCGCAGGTGGCCTCCAGATCGTCGATGTCGTACCGGAAGACGTTTGCGTCCACCTTGGAGACGCCGGGATCGAAGTCCCGCGGCAGGCCGAGGTCCAGGATGAACACCGGTTTGCCGGAGCGCTTGCCGCCGGCGGCTCGGGCGGCGGCGAAGCGTTCGCGGGTCACCACGGGCGTGGTGGCGCCGGTGGCGGAGACGATCACGTCGGCCTCGCCGAGCCAGCGGTCCAGTTCGTCCCACGGCCGCACCTCCCCGCCGCGGGCCTCGGCCAGGGCGAGCGCCCGCTCCGGGGAGCGGTTCACGATCACCACCCGGCCCGTCCCCTCGTCGTGCAGGTACCGAAGAGTTTCGTCGGCCATCTCGCCGGAGCCGATCACCAGCACGGTCTTGTCGGTGAACCGCTCGAAGATGTTCCGCCCGAACTGCCCGACGGCGACGCTGGCGATGCTCGTGCGGCCGTCGGCCAGCTTCGTCTCCCGCCGCACGCGGCTGGCGGTGCGGAAGGCGGCCTGAAACAGGGCGTGGGTCAGCGGCCCGCAGGCCTCGTGACGCTGGGCGAGGTCGTAGGCGTCCCGCACCTGCCCAACGATCTGCGATTCGCCCAGCACGAGGCTGTCCAGACTGGCGGAGACCTCGAACAGGTGCCGCACCGCGTCCAGGCCCCGGCGCTCCAGCAGGTGGGAGGCGAACGCGTCCCGCGGGATCGCGTGGAAATCTGAGAGGAACCCGGCGAGGTCCGACAGTCGCGGGGCGGTCCCGGCCGTCCCCCCCACCGAGGGCGGCGGCACGGCGGAGTAGACCTCCACCCGGTTGCAGGTGGAGAGCACGACGAGTTCCGAGGTCGGGAACCGCTCCCGCAGTTTGGCGTAGGCGTCCCCCAACGCCTCAGCGGAGAAGCCGAGCCGTTCCCGCAAACTCACGTCCGCGGTGCGATGGGAGCAGAACACGACCCCGAGATCCGGGGCGGGCGCGGCGGGATTCACAGGGTCGCCCCCCCGCCGGCGGGCGCCGCGTCGGGGGCGTTCGCGGCGACAGTCCCGCCGGCGTGCCAGCTTTCCAGCAGCCCGCCGTCCCCGGCGAGCACCTGCAAGCCGACGACCGTCACCAATAAGAACCCGAACGCCAACAAGGTGCGGACGGCCACGCCCTTTCCGGCCTGTCCCTTCCGCTGAACGAACCCGCCGACCGCCAGCCCCGCGGCGAAAACGCCGACCGTGGTGCCGATCACCACCGGGTCCCACAGCCCCGCGACGGTCCCCTCCCCGCCGGCGACGACCAAGCCGAGCCCGATCGTCACTCCCAGCACCAACAACGGCACGGCGACGGCGACGGCGGCCCGGTTCCAACGGTCGAGCCGTTCGAGACTGAACAGCGGCACGGCGTCCGGGTCGAACTTGCCGGCCCGCAGCCGGCGGTGATGGACGAGGTACATGGCGCTGGTCACCACCCCGGCGAGCACCCCCAGCAATCCGCCGAGCAGCAGGGCCGCATGCAGGATCGCCCACGCCCGCACCGCCCCGCCCCCGTTCCCCGCCTCGCCGAACAGCGACACCGGCCCCGCCGGCACCGCGTAGCTGCACGCGACCAACCCCAGCACCAACGGCCAGAGGAACACGCCCAGGGCGCTGCGACGCTCCACGCCGGTGGCGACCACGTAATACGCCGCGCCCAGCCAGGCGAGGGCCAGGATCCAGGCCCGTCCGCCCCATGGCTCCGCGGCCGCGGCGTCGCCCCAGTCGCCGGTATACCGCAGTCCCAGATACCACGTGTGGGCCAGCAGCCCGGCCGCCGCGGCGAACCAGGCGATCCACCGCAGCGCGACCGTGCGGCCCCACAGCCGCAGCGCGTCCGCGGTCAGGGCGACCGCGTAGCTGGCGAGGAAGCAGAAGACGGTGACGTGGGACACGCCGCCATTCTAGGCGCGTCGCCCCCGCGCGCCGCCCGTCGGGACCGCCGCGGCGGCCGCAAACTAGCGAACCTCGGCCGACAAACCGTGTTCTTCGATCTTCTTGTGCAGGGTGTTGCGGTTAATGCCCAGCCGGGCCGCGGCCTTCGTCTGCACCCCCTGCGCGGCCCGGAGGACCTGCAACAGCACTTCCCGCTCCAGCCGGCCGAGGATCTCCGGGTGCACCTCGGTGCTGCCGGGCAGTTCAGACAACTCCCGCCGGACGAGTTTGCGGCGGAGGTCGTCCGTGTCCTCTTCGCCGCTACGGACCAGCTTGAGGGGCGGCCGCACGCCGCGGACGTGGTCGGGCAGCAGGTCGCTGGTGAGGGCGCCGCCCTCCGTCAGGGCCAGCGCCCGCTCGATGTAGTTCTGAAGCTCCCGCACGTTGCCCGGAAAGGCATACCGGCTGAGCAGTCGCAGGGCCTCCGGCGCCAGTTTGGGCGGGGTCTTGTTGTCCCGGGCGGCGTAGACGGCGGTGAAGTGCTCCGCGAGCCCGGGGATGTCCTCGCTCCGCTCCCGCAGCGGGGGCAGGTCGATGCTGAGGACGTTCAGGCGGAAGTAGAGGTCCTCCCGGAAGCGATCCTCGGCGACCTCCTCCAGCAGTTCCCGGTTCGTGGCGGCGATCACCCGGGTGTTCACCCGGATGGTGCGGGTGTCGCCGACGCGTTCGAACTCCTGTTCCTGCAGGACCCGCAGCAGTTTGACCTGCAGGTGCTTGGAGATCGAATTGATCTCGTCGAGGAAGATCGTGCCGCCGTGGGCCGCCTCGAAGCGCCCGGTGCGGTTCTCGATGGCGCTGGTGAACGCCCCGCGGGCGTGGCCGAACAGCTCGCTCTCCAGCAGGCTCTCGGCGAGGGCGCCGCAGTTGACGCGGACGTACGGGCCGTCGGCCCGGGGGCTGTTGTCGTGGATCGCCCGGGCGACGAGTTCTTTGCCGGTGCCGGTCTCCCCGGTCAGCAGCACGGTCGAGTTGGAGCGGGCGAACCGGCGGGCGAGGGCGTAGACCTCCCGCATCGCGTCGGAGTCGCCGACCATGCCGCGCACCGGAGCGTGCACGTCCACATCGGGAGCGACAGGTTCCGAAAAGCGGTCCGTGGCCGGGGGGAGGTACGGTGACAACGCGAGCGGCTGCTGTCGGGACGGGCGGTTCCGCTGAAGAATATCGCCCCACCCGGCTGGCCGAACAGTCACGGGCCGCCTTCTCGGCGATTTGGCGTCGTTTCCGGCCTCCGGATCGACCCAAACTGCCGCACGCCTACTGCCGGATGCCTACTCAGCGGGCACAGCCGCCTGCGTCGGGAGCGACACCTCGACCGGCAGGCCGCCGCCGGAGCCCGGCAGCGCCGCGGAAAGCGTCAGCAGTGCGTCCCGAACCTGCGGATCCTCCGCCGTGGCCGCGAGGCCGCGGATCGTTCGGACGGCCCGTTCGTCCAGCAGCGAGCCGAACCGACGGACCGACTGCGTGAGGGCGTCCGCGGCCGCCAACTCGGCGGCGGCGCCGGGGCGAACGACCGTCAGCGTCTCCGCCAGCGCGTTCTGGGCCGCCGGGCTCGGGATCGCCGCCAGGGCCGCCGAAGCGTTCGCCGAGATCGTGGGGTCGGCGACCGCGGCGGACAGCTCCCGCAGCGCCCCGGCCAGCGGGAAGGTCCGGCCGCCGTCCTCGGCGAGCCGCGACAGGGCGTAGGCGGCGGCCCGCTTCTGCTCGGCCTTGAGGTCGTCCGGCAGCGGCTCCGCGGCGGCGCGGAGCGGGGCGATGCGACGTGCGAGCGTCTCGGCGGCGACGGGGAACTCCGTGTACACCGCCTCGCCGGCCCGGTCGGCGATGCTCGACAGCGCCGGTTCGAGCCGGATCGAGCCGTAGAGCACCAGCGGCACGGTCCTGGTGCGGGCGTCCGCCCGGAGGTTCGCCACCAGGGAGGAGACCGGCAGGTCCGGCACGTTCGCCTGGATCGCCACCAGATCGGCCCCCGCGCCGGAGGTGGCCTGCTCGAAGCCCTGCCGGGCGGACGTCGCCAGGTCGACCCGATAGCCGGCCGCCTGGAGCAGCCCGCCCATGCGGGAGCCCCGTTCGCCGTTGGGATCGATCACCACCGCCCGCCCGCCGGGGGCGTCCGCGAGGGCGCCGGCGAACACGTCCACAACGTCCGCCCCCTCGGTGAAGGAGGGCCCCGGGTTGGCCCGGGCGGCGAGCAGGGCCGCGAGGAACCGGACCTCCGCCGCCGGGCTCCGCAGCGCCCGCACGACCGGGGAGCCGGTCCCGCCGACCGGCCGCAGCAGGTCCGGCGTGGGCACGTCGAGCAACACCTGCAACGCGGCGGCGGCGGCGTCCGCGGCGCCGAGTTCCAACGCCGTGTCCAGCGCCTTGAGAATCCGCGTCGAACCGGCGGACAGCGCCGCCCGGTGCACGGTGCCCTCGCCGCGCGGCAGGAACCGCCCGCGACCGGCGAGCGACGCCTCGTAGGCCAGCGCCGCGGTGAGTTCAAGTACCTGCAGGCTCTCCCGGGCCGGGGCGATTCGGGCGGCGCCGGAGGCGGCCGTCGCGGCCCGGTAGCGGGCGGCGGGGACCGGATCGAGCGTCGCCGGGACCAGCGAGTTCTCCGCGGCGTCGTAGCGGAACAGCGGCGCAGCGGCGGCGGCGGGGTTGGCCGCCGGCGGGTCGGACAGGAGCGTCTCGGCCCGCTGCTTCAGCCGGTCCGCGGCGGCGTCGGACAGCCCGCGGAGCGAATCGCCCTCCGTCAGCCGCAGGAGGCCGGCCTGGGCCGCCAACTGCACGGACGGGGTCTCGTTCGGGGCGAACGCCGGCGCCAGCAGGGCGTCCAGCGCGGCTTGGGAGCCGGTTCCGCCGAGGGCCACGGCGACGGCGGAGCGGGCGGCGGCCGGGGCCTGCGGGGACCGCAGCACGGCGGTCAGCGGCGGCACGGACAGCCCCCGCAGCTGCCCGAGCAGCCGGGTGATCGCTTCCGTGAGGTCCTCGTCCCCCTGCACCGAGTCCACGGAGGCGACCAGCCGTTCCACCAACCGCGGCGTCGCTGCGGCGCCCAGCCCGGTGAGGGCTTCCGTGGCGGCGTCGCGCTCCCGCAGGTCCGCGGTCAGGGCGTCGATCAGGGCGTCCAGCCGGGCCGGGTCGGCGCCGCGGGCGAGCACCGCCTCGCGGACGCGGTCCTGCAGGGTCTGCCCCTCCGGGCGGAGCTGCGGGTCCGCGGCAAGTTCGAAAAAGACCGTCGGGCCGAGGGCGTCGCGGGCCTCCAGCAGGGCGTCCTCGGACGGCTGCGAATCGAGCAGCGCCCGCAGGTACCGCCGGGCCAGCCCCGGCCGGCCGATGCGGCGGAGGCGGGCGGAGGCCGTGACGAACTCCTCGACCGTCGCCGGCTCCGCGGCGAGGGGGTTGGGGGCGTCGGTCGGCTCCGCCCCCGTGGCGGCGGCGGGCGGCTCCTCCGCCGGTTCCTCCTGCCCGACCGCCGCGAGCGGGCAGAGCAGCGCCCCGGCCAGCGGAGCCGCGGTCAGCAGGCGCCGCGCCGCGGACGCCCGCCCGAACGCCGAGCGACGCCCGAACGGGCTGCAGGTGGCGAGGCGTTCGGCGGGGCGGCGGAGCATGGGCGGGGCCGAACGAGGGCGACGGGACGGGCGAGCGGCGCGGGGACGGGCGGGCGACGCGGGAACGTGGATCCGCTCCCGCGGGTCACTCTACGCGGGGCGCGCACCGGCCCGCACCGTTCGACATCGACCGCAACCCCCTCCGAAATGGAGCCGGGCCGGGGAACGTGCGGTGAGGCCGGTCGTCGCGGCCGTATCGGCGCCGCAACCCCCGCCCCCGGTCGCATCGCCGCCCCCCGCCCCCGAGCGGCTGTCGGGCGGGCGTCGCGGTCCTAAACTCCCGCCTCCCCTACTCCCCGCCCGTGCTGATGCCCGCCGTCTCCGCTTCCCCCGCCTCGTCCCCGTCCGCCGCAGGGGCCGCCCCCGCCAAGCCGCTGCCCATCGACGCGGCGAAGCTGTGCGAACTGGCGAACGAACTGCCCACGCCGTTCCACATCTACGACGAGGCCGGCATCCGGGCGAACGCCCGCCGGCTGAACGCCGCCTTCGCCTGGAACCTCGGCTTTCGGGAATACTTCGCGGTCAAAGCGACGCCGACGCCGGGCATTCTGGAGCTGTTCCGCGACGAAGGGTGCGGGATGGACTGCTCCAGCGCCGCGGAGCTGATGCTGTGCGAGCGCATCGGCGTGAGCGGCGATCGGATCATGTTCACCTCCAACAACACCCCCGCCGCGGAGTTTCGCCGGGCGAAGGAGTTGGGGGCGATCCTCAATCTGGACGACCTGACCCACCTCCCCTTCGTCGCCGAAGAGGCCGGCGGGCTGCCGGGGACGCTGTGCTTCCGATTCAACCCCGGGCCGCTGCGGGGCGGGAACGCGATCATCGGCAAGCCGGAGGACGCGAAGTACGGCTTCACCCGCGAGCAGCTGTTCGACGGCTACCGCCGGGCGCAGGAGGGCGGCGTGACGCGGTTCGGCCTGCACGCGATGGTCGCCAGCAACGAACTCGACCCGCAGTTCTTCGTGGACACCGCCCGGATGCTGTTCCGCCTCGCGGCGGAGGTGAAAGAGGCGACCGGCGTCCGGATCGAGTTTGTGAATCTCGGCGGCGGCATCGGCATTCCCTATCGGCCGGGGCAGGAGGCGGTCAGCTACGAGGCGGTCTCCGAAGGCGCGAAGGCCGCCTACGACGAGATCGTCGTCCCCGCCGGACTCGACCCGCTGGCGATCCTTATGGAGAACGGCCGCTGCATGACCGGGCCCTACGGCGTGCTGGTCACCAAAGCGCTGCACCGCAAGGAGATCTACAAGCGGTACGTCGGCGTGGACGCCTGCATGGCGAACCTGATGCGGCCCGGTATGTACGGCGCCTACCACCACGTCAGCGTGCTGGGCCGGCGGGGCGAGAAGGTCGACGCCGCCCCCGCCGGGCCGGTCGACGTGGTCGGCTCCCTCTGTGAAAACAACGACAAGTTCGCCATCGACCGCGAGCTGCCCCCCGTGGAACGCGGCGACGTGCTGGCGATCCACGACGCCGGCGCCCACGGGCACAGCATGGGCTTCCAGTACAACGGCAAGCTCCGCAGCGCGGAGTATTTGCTGAAGGAAGACGGCTCCGTCGAACAGATCCGCCGGGCGGAGACCTACGACGACCTGTTCGCCACGCTGCCCGGCTGACGGCAGGGGGCCGCGGGACAGCCCGAGGCGGTCGGTCCGCATTCAGTGGGCGATTCGTCGGTCGACTGGTAACGTCCGCCGACTCGCCCCGCCAACAAAGAGACCGAGCATGTCCGATCCCGCTCCCGAACGCCCCGCGTCCGACGCCGCCCCCGAGAAGAAGGGCGTCAGCCCGGTCGTCTGGATCGGGTTGGCGGCCGTGGTCGTCGCCGGCGGAATCTACGCGTACGCCGTGATGGTCCCCCCGGAGATGCCGAAGGACGGCCTGATCGAAGAGAGCGACGGCGAGGCCGCTTTCGACGAGGGTTACGAGGAAGCGGCGCCCATGACGGCGACGCCGGCCGAACCGAACGCCGACGAAACGGACGCCGAAGAAACGGCCGACGGCGAAACGGCCGCCGACCGCGACGGGGGCGGCGACGCGGGGGCCGAAGGGGCGGACGACGCGGAGACGGGGGAAGGCGCGGCCGGGTCCGGTGATGCGGGAGATCCCGAACCGGTCGCCACGGGCGGGTGACGCGGGCGGCGGGGGACGGGTTTCGGTCGCCGCAGCGTTCGGCGCGTCCGGGCCGGAGCGGTAAGCTGCCGCCGACGTTCCCCCTACCTCGTTCGATTCGCGAATGCCCTCGCCCCTCGCCCGTCCGCCCGTTCCCTCCACCGACGTGAAGCGGGCCGCGATGTTGTTCTCCGGCGGCCCCGCCCCCGCCGCCAACGCCGTCATCAGCACCGCCGCCGACGCCTTCCTCCGCAGCGGCCTGGACGCCATCGGCATCCGCCACGGCTACTCGGAGCTGATGAAGTACGACGGCTCGGAACTGAAGGAGGGCGAAGCCTACCTGCGGTTCGACGTCAAGGAGCTGGAACGCACCCGCACCTCCGGCGGCATCACGATCGGCACCGCCCGGGCCAATCCCGGCAAGTACGTGAAGAGCCCCGAGGACCTGAAGGACCCGGAGAAGACCGCCCCCCTCAAGACGGTCTACGACGCCCTCCGCTCGTTGGAGGTCGACGCCCTGATCAGCATCGGCGGCGACGACACCCTCAAGACGGCCAACAAATTCGCCCTGTTCCAGGAGACCCTTCCGGAGGGCTCGCCGAAGATCAAGGTGGTGCACGTCCCGAAGACGATCGACAACGATTACAACGGGATCGACTTCACCTTCGGCTTCTTCACCGCCGTCGAGGTGCTCGCCCAGGAAGTCCGCAACCTGCTCGAAGACGCCCGCGCCCAGCGGAGCTACTTCCTCTGCGAGTGCATGGGCCGCAGCGCCGGCTGGCTCTCCTACGGCACCGCGATCAGCGGCGGGGCCTCGCTGGTGATCTCCGTCGAGGACATCGTCGGCAAGTACTCCCAGACGGAGACCGTCGACGGCAAAGAACGTCGGATGATGAACGTCGACGCGGTCGTCGACCGGATGGTCGACACGATCCTGACCCGCGAGAAAGAGGACGGCCGGCAGTACGGCATCATCTGCGTCGCCGAGGGCCTCGCCGAACTGCTGCCGGCCAGCGCCCTGGAGGGCGTCAGCCGCGACGAGCACGGCCACATCGCCGTCGCCGACGTGCAACTCGGCCGCCTGCTCGCCGAGCGGGTCGAGAAGGCCTACGCCGAGAAGACCGGCGGGGAGCGGAAGGTCAAACCGCTGCAGCTCGGCTACGAGAGCCGCTGCGCCCGCCCCACGGCCTTCGACGTGATCCTCGGCAGCCAGTTGGGCGTCGGCGCCTATCGGGCGCTGGTCGAGGAGCAGAAGACCGGCGTGATGGTCTCCGTCGAACGCCAGTTCGACTTGCATTACGTCCCGTTCGAGGATCTGGTCGACCCGGGCAACCTCGTCACCAAGGTGCGGTTCATCGAACCCGGCAGCGACTTCCACACGCTGGCCCGGTTCCTGGAGACGCACATCCTCGCGGATCAGTCGCCGGAAGATCCGATGACGAACCGCTGAGCCGAGTCTGATTCAGACGCCGTCACGCCGAGGCCCCGCGGGGCCTCGGCGTTATTGCTTTGAGAAGTCAGTCTTGCGCCAGCAGCTCCGCGATCTGCACCGCGTTGGTCGCGGCGCCTTTGCGGAGGTTGTCGGAGACGCACCAGAAGGTGATCCCGTTCTCGCAGGAGAGGTCTTTGCGGATGCGGCCGACGAAGATGCGGTCGTCGCCGGCGCAGTCGCGGGGGGTCGGATACTTTCCGGCGACCGGGTCGTCGACGACGGCCAGCCCCGGGAAGGCCGCCAGCGCCTCGCGGGCTTCGTCGGCCGACAGCGGGCGCTCGAACTCGCAGGCGATCGTTTCGCTGTGGCAGTCCGCGACCGGCACCCGCACGCAGGTCGGGTTCACGCGGAGGTCCGGCAGCCCGAGGATCTTGCGCGTCTCGCGGACCATCTTCATCTCCTCGGACGTGTAGCCGTCCCCCTCCCCGCCCTGCTCCTTGAAGGAGCCGATTTGCGGGATCAGGTTGAAGCCGATCGGCTGCTGGAACGTGCTGGCGACGAACGAGCCGTTCTCCAACGAGGCCTTCGTCGATTCGATCAGCTCCGCCGTGCCGGCGAGGCCGGCGCCGCTGACGGCCTGATACGTGGAGACCGTGACCCGCTTCAGCCCCGCGGCGTCGTGCAGCGGCTTGAGGCACTGGACCATCTGCGTGGTCGAGCAGTTCGGCGAGGCGATCAGCCGCCCCTCCGCCGCGGCGGTGCGGGCGGCCTCCGGGTTGATCTCCGGCACCACCAGCGCGACCTCCTCGTTCATCCGCCAGTAGCCGGATTCGTCGATGACCACGGCGCCCGCCTTGAGGGCGTGCGGCAGCAGATCGCGGGCGGCCTCGTCCGGGGTGCTGGCGATCACGAGGTCGCAGCCTTCGAACGCCTCCGGACTCACCTCTTCCACCGTCACGTCCTGCCCGCGGAAGGGGATCGCAGAGCCGGCGCTGCGCTTCGTGGCGAGGAAGCGGAACCGGTCCGCCTGGAATTCGCGGGATTCCAGCAGTTCGCGGATGATCCGTCCGACGGCTCCGGTGGCCCCCACGACGGCGACGGTTCCAAACTTCATCGAGACTCTCGGAGCGGCGGGATGCGGCGGGCGGCGGGGCGTCGGCGCCCCATGCGGGGAGGTGGGTTCGCCGGGGATGGTGGCGCGGGTCGGCCCGGCTGACAACGCCCCCGCCCGGAAGTTCGCCCCGCCGCCGCCTTCCCCGGGGGGATGTGCCGGCTAGACTCCCCGCCGGACTTCTTTCTCATAGCGACCGGCAGCGGACCGGCGGACGGCAGCACAGATGAGCGCGGGCGGCGAGACAGTTTTGGTCGTGGGCGGCGGCGGGCGGGAGCACGCCCTCTGCTGGAAACTCGCGCAGAGTCCCCTGGTCGGGACGGTGCTGTGCGCCCCGGGCAACGCCGGCACCGGCACGGAGACGGGCGTGGAAAACGTCCCGGTGAAGGACGACGACCTGCCCGGGCTCGTGGCGCTGGCGAAGGAGCGGAAGGTCGACCTCGTCGTGATCGGCCCGGAGAAGCCGCTCGTGCTGGGCCTGACCGACGAGTTGGAGAAGGCGGGGATCGCCGTGTTCGGGCCCTCCAAGGCCGCCGCGGAGCTGGAGGGCAGCAAGGCCTACAGCAAGAGCCTGATGAAACGGGCCGGCGTGCCGACCGCCGCCTTCGAGATCTTCAACAACGCCCACGCGGCCGCGGACTGGATCAGCGGCCGCAGCGAGCAGCCGCTCGTCGTGAAGGCCGACGGGCTGGCGGCCGGCAAGGGCGTGATCGTCTGCGACACCCGTGAGGAGGCGATGGACGCCGTCCGCCGGGTGCTCTCCGACCGCGAGTTCGGCGCCGCCGGCGCCCGGGCGGTCGTCGAGGAGAAGCTCGTCGGCGAGGAAGCCAGCGTGTTGGCGATCGTGGACGGGGCGACCATCGTGCCCCTCCCCGCCGCCCAGGACCACAAGGCCGCCCTCGACGGCGACCGCGGGCCGAACACCGGCGGGATGGGCGCCTACACCCCCGCCCGGCTGGTGCACGAACGCCGCATGCAGCAGGTCGTCGAGCAGGTCCTCATCCCGATCGTCCACCGCATGCAGCGGGACGACCGCCCGTTCCGCGGCATCCTCTACGCCGGGCTGATGTTCACCCGACGGGGACCGATGGTGCTGGAGTTCAACGTCCGCTTCGGCGACCCGGAGGTCCAACCGCTGCTGATGCGGATGAGCGGCGATCTCTACCCCCTGCTCAAAGCCGCCGCGGCCGGCAAGCTGGAGGACGCCGCCCCGCCGACCTGGGACGACCGGGCCGCCGTCTGCGTGGTGATGGCCAGCGAGGGCTACCCGGGCGAGTACGAAACCGGCAAGACGATCCGCGGCCTCGCCGACGCGGCGGAACTGCCCGACACCAAGGTGTTCCACGCCGGCACGAAGTTCGGCGTCCGCGACGCCGAGGGGCGGGAGTCGATCGAAACCGCCGGCGGACGGGTGCTGGGCGTCACGGCGTTGGGCGACGACGTGACCGACGCCAAACGGCGGGCCTACGAGGCGGTCCGCCGCATCCGCTGGGAGGGCGCCTGGTGCCGCACCGACATCGCGGACAAGGGCCGGTGATCACTTAGCCGCGACCGGAGGGAGCGTTTCGCGGGCGTCCCCGAACGCGCTCCCTCCGGTCGCGGCTCACCGGGTTACCCGCCGAGCCCGCGGTTGAGGCGGCGCAACGCGTCGGTTTCGATCTGGCGGACGCGTTCGCGGGTGAGGCCGAGGACCTCGCCGATCTCCTTCAGGGTCTTCGGCTCGTCGCCGTCGAGGCCGAACCGCAGCCGCAGGATGGTGGACTCCCGCTCGTCCAGTTCGTCCATCAGGTCGAGGGCCCGGGCGATGCTGTCGGCCTCGGTGAGGTCCTCTTCCGGGGCGGGCGTTTTGTCGTCCGTCAGCATCTCGCCGAGGCTCCACCCGCCGTCGTCCGCGGCGCTCTGCGGGCTGGTCTGGTAGAGGGCGAGGGCCTTCTTGACGATCTCCAGCTTCCGCTTGGGGATCTCCAATTCTTTGGCGATCTCCTCCGGCGTCGCGGTGCGGCCGAGGGTGTCGGAGAGGTGGGCGGACATCTTCCGCCACTTGCCCAGCAGCTCGACCATGTAGGCCGGCACCCGCACGGTTTTGGCCGTGTTGACCAGCGCCCGCTTCACGGACTGCTTGATCCAATAGGAGGCGTAGGTGCTGAACCGGGTGCCCATGTCGGGGTCGAAGCCCTCGACGGCCCGCATCAGGCCAAGGTTGCCCTCCTCGATGAGGTCCGGCAGGGGCAATCCGCGGTTGGTGTAAGAGCGGCTGATGTTCACGACCAGCCGCAGGTTGGCCCGCACCATGTGGTCGCGGGCGTCCATGTCGCCCTGGGCGATGCGGCGGGCGAGGGACTTCTCCTCGTCGGCGCTCAGCAGCGGGGTCGCGTTGATCTCCCGCAGGTAGGTTTCGAGCGGGCTCTGAACGTGACCGCCCCGACGACCGGGAACGACGGTCCGGCGGCGGGCGGCGGTACGGGGGCGAGCGGCGAGGGCGGGCAAGGTGCGGACCGGGGGCGGGGGGAACCTCCGCTCCGTCGGACCTGCTGTGCCGCGTCATCCTTGACGACGGCCGGGACGACGCTCGCCCCGCCCCGTAGTCATCGACCCGACGCCACGGAAACCCGCACCCGAGGGCCGCGTTCGCCCCGCGATCCCCTCTCCCCCTGCGGGCGGCGCCGGTGGCGCCGGTTACCGGGGAGGTCCGCGCACGAAAAACGGCCCCGGTTCGAAAACCGGGGCCGCACGGTGAAGTTCGCTCGGTG
>NZ_JBINJD010000118.1:0-15369 GCF_043951915.1 Alienimonas sp. DA493
AACGGCCCCTCCCTCACGGTCGGGGCTCGGGCTTGTTCCCCCAATCGTCGCACCGGCGTTGCCGAACGGGGCGGTTGCTGGGACCATCCCCGCCCCGATGCTCGCCCAGTCGCCCGCCGCCGACGCTCCGCTCGTCCCGACCGAACCGGTCGAGCCGGTCGAACCGGTGACGCTCGCCGGGTGGCTGGCCGAGGACATGGGGCTGGACGGATTCTGGGCGCTGGCGGGCGCGGCGCTGGTCCATGTGACGGCGATCATGCTGCTGTTCGGCGCCCTGCCGGCGGTGTTCATCTGGCTGGAACGCAAAGAAAGCGGCCGTCTCCAGGACCGGCTGGGGCCGACGCGGGTCGGCGGGAAGTTCGGCTGGCTGCAGGCGCTCGCCGACGGGCTGAAGCTCATTCAGAAGGAGGACCTCGTCCCCGACGCCGCCGACAAGTGGCTGTTCCGGGCGAGCCTGTACGTGCCCGCGGCCAGCGTGCTGCTGGCCTTCAGCCTGCTGCCGTTCAACGCCCGCTGGGTCGCCGTGGCGAGCGACGTGGGGCTGTTCCTGATTCTCGCCGTGCTGAGCCTGGAGGTCGTCGGGGTGGTGCTGGGCGGGTACACCAGCGGGTCGAAGTGGAGCCTGCTGGGCGGGATGCGCGAGGCGGCCCAGATGGTCAGCTACGAGATCCCGCTGGCCCTCACGGCGCTGGTGCCGGTGATCGCGGCCGGGTCGCTGTCGATGGGCGAGATCGGGCTGTTTCAGGCCGGGTGGTTCTTCCCGAACTGGCTGGTGTTCGCCAACCCGTTCTGTGCGGTGGCGTTCGTCTGCTACTTCGTGGTCGCCGTGGCGGAGTGCAAACGGGCCCCGTTCGACCTCGCCGAGGCGGAGAGCGAACTGGTCGCCGGGTACTTCACGGAGTACTCCAGCTTCCGGTGGAGCATGTTCATGCTCGCGGAGTACGCCAGCATGTTCGTGGTCAGCCTGATCGCCACGCTGCTGTTTCTGGGCGGGTGGTGGACGGGGATTGCCCCGCTGGACGCGGCCCTGCTGGGGCTGAACGACTGGAGCCCGGACGTCGGCGTGGAGGGCTTCAGCGTGGGCGGGTATCTGGCGAACGTGCTGTTCGCGGGGGTCGTCTGCCTGAAGGCGTCGCTGCTGGTCGGCGTGCAGATCTGGATGCGATGGAGCCTGCCGCGACTGCGGATCGACCAGGTGATGAGCGCCTGCCTGAAGTACCTCACCCCGATCGCCTGCGTGCTGCTGCTCGGGGCGACGCTCTGGCCGCTGGGGCTGTTGGCGATCGTGGGCCGGCCGACGGTGTTTCCGTCCGTAGGGTCCGCTGCGCGGACCGAGACGGCCGGCGCCGCATTCGCGCCGGCCACTGGCGCTCGGGGGGCGCTGGGGACGGTCCGCGTAGCGGACCCTACGGGGGGTGAACGATGACCGGGGCCGACGTGCTGTTCGGAATCTTCGCGGCGCTGGCCTGCGGGGGGGCGGTCGGGGTGGCGGCGTGCCGTAGCGTCGCCCGGATGGCGTTCTCGCTGGTGGTCTGCCTGTCGGCGGTCGCGGGGCTGTTCTTCCTGCTGAACGCCCCGTTGGTCGGGGCGACGCAGCTGATCGTGTACGTCGGCGGGACCGTCGTGCTGCTGATCTTCGGGGTGATGCTGACCGACGCCGGCGTCGGCCGACGGATGAAGATCGGGCTGTTGGAAACGATCTTCACCGCGGTCGTCGCCGTCGGCCTGCTGGCGGCGCTGGGCTGGACGGCGGTGGGGCTGGGCCGGGCGATCCCGGCGCCGTCCGCCTTTGCCGATGCCCCGGTCGCCGCCGAGGCGCCGGAGACGCTGCGGCCGGTCGGGCTGAAGTTCCTCGGCTTCGGCGGAGCCACGCGGACCGGCTTCCTGCTGCCGTTCGAGATCGTCTCCGTGCACCTGCTGGTCGTGCTGATCGGCGCGGCGTACCTCGCCCGGGCCAAACGGCGGGTGGAGCCAGAAGGCGGCGTCACCCGCGAAACCGCAAGCGATCCGTCGGGAGGTTCGGAATGACCGGGTATCTGTTGGTGAGCGCGGTGCTGCTGACCTGCGGGGTCGTGTGCATGGCGACGAAGCGGAACGCCGTCGGCGTGCTGATGGGCGTGGAACTGGCCCTGAACGCGGCGAGCGTGAACTTCGTCGCCGCCGCGGAGTTCGGCCCGCCGGCCGCCCCGGTGCGGTCGATCGCCGGGGACGCCGTCGGTATCGGCTTGGACGGGCAGATCGCGGCCCTGTTCGTGATCGTGCTCGCCGCCGCGGAGGCCGCGGTGGCCCTGGCGATCGTGCTGGCGTTCTTCAACCAGCACGGCACCGCCGACGTCGACGCCGCCTCGGAGCTGCGGGGATGAGCGACGACGCCCTGTTCCTGACGATCGCGACGCTCGCCCCGCTGGTCGGGGCGTTGGCCTGCCTGACGGCCCGCTGGTGGCGGCCGCGGCAGGACAACCGCCTGCCCGGGCTGATCGCCTGCGGCTCGCTGTTCGTCAGCTTCGCCTTTTCCGTCGCCGAGGCGATGGGGTTCGACGGCGCCGCGGCCGTCAGCGGGACGTACTACACCCTGCTCGAACTGCCGAGCGTCACACTGGAACTCGGCTATCTGATCGACCACCTGACGATCACGATGTTCTGCCTCGTCACGCTGGTGGCGAGTTGCGTGTGCGTGTTCGCCCTCGGGTATCTCGCCGACGAACTGACAGAAGAACACCGCGACCACCACCTCGAACAGGAGCTCGTCCGGCCGGGGCGGTTCCACCTGTTCTTCGGCTACCTCTGCCTGTTCGTCTCGGCGATGTTGCTGTTGGTGATTGGCGGCAACCTGTTCCACGTGTTTGTGGGGTGGGAACTGGTCGGGGCGTGCAGCTATCTGTTGATCGGGTTTTATTACGAGCGGCCGTACGCCAACGCGGCGGCGACGAAGGCGTTCGTGGTGAACCGCATCGGCGACGCCGGCTTCCTGATCGGCCTGGCGGCCCTGCTGGCCGCGCACGGGGACGTGCGGTTCCTCAGCCTGTTCGAGGCGGCCGGGGCGGGCGAACTGAGCCGCACGGCGTTGCTGGTCGGCGGGTTCGGCGTGCTGGCGGGGTGCGTGGGCAAGAGCGCCCAGTTCCCGTTGCAGGTCTGGCTGCCGGACGCGATGGCCGGGCCGACGCCGGTCTCGGCGTTGGTGCACTCCGCCACGATGGTCGCCGGGGGCGTGTACCTCGTCGGCCGCATGACCCCGGCGCTGCCGCCGGAGGTGTTGCTGACGGTCGCCTACCTCGGCTGCGTCACGCTGGTCGTCGGGGCCGTGCCGGCGCTGTTTCAGACGGACATCAAGGGCGTTCTGGCGTACAGCAGCATCTCCCAACTGGGCTACATGATGCTGGCGCTGGGCGTGACCGGCTGGGGGGCGGGGCTGTTCCACCTCGTCACGCACGCCTTTTTCAAGAGCCTGATGTTCCTCTGCGCCGGCAGCGTGATCGTCGCCTGCCACCACGAGCAGGACGTGCGCAAGCTCGGCGGCCTGATGCGCAAGATGCCGGTCACCGCCGGGGCGATGCTGGTGGGGGTGATCGCGATCAGCGGGCTGGCGATCCCGGGGGTGACGGTGTTCGGCGAGGCGCTGAGCTTCAGCGGGTTCCACTCGAAGGACGCGATCCTGTCTCACGCCCTCGCCTTCACGGAGGCGAATCACGGACACGCCGTTCTGTTCTGGGTCCCGCTGATCACCGCGGGGCTGACGGCGCTGTACATGGTGCGGCTGTGGGGCCTGACCTTCGCCGGGACGCCGGGTTCGGCGACGAAGGGCGTGACGGAGAGCCCCGCGGTGATGCTGGCGCCGATCGTCGTGCTGGCCGGGCTGGCGGCGTTCTGCGCGATCGGCGGCGACGGCGGACCGCTGTACGGATTCCTGACCCGCACGGCGCCGGAGCCGGGGTCGTTCGAACAATTCGTCTCCCCCAGCGAAGCGGCCGTGGACGAGAGCCACCACCACGCGGAGGTGATGGGGCTGATCGCCGCCGGGCTGGGCACCGCGGCGGGGCTGGCGCTGTTCGGGCCGTGGCGGCGGGCGCCGGGGCACGCCCGGGCCGAGGGGCTGAAGGACGCCGCGGTCGTGCGGTGGCTCCGCAGCGGGTGGGGGTTCGACGCGATCTACCGCACGCTGGCCGTGCGGCCGACGTTGACGCTCGGGGAAGCCACGGCGCTGACGGACCGCTGCGCGATCGACGGCCTGGTCGACGGAACCGCCGAACTGGCGACGGTCGTGGCCCGGATCGAACGGGCGGCGGACGAGCGGGTGGTGGACGGCCTGGTGCGGGGCGTGGGCCGGACGGCCCGCGGGTTCGGCTGGCTGTTCGGATTCCTGCAGAGCGGCGGGCTGCGGCAGTACGTCGCGGCGCTGGCCGCCTGTGCGGTGGGACTGGCGGTTCTGGCCGTGGTCCTGCTGGCCGGATGAGGCCGTTCCCGTCACACTCCCTCCCCCTAACGCCGAGGCCCCGTGGGGCCTCGGCGTTATGACCCGCTCAGGAAAGAGATGGACCCCGCCGCCCTGCTGTCGCTGATCGTGTTCCTCCCCGCCGCGGGGGCGATCGTGACGGCGTGCGCCCCGGCGGGGCTCGCCCGGCTGGTCGGCGCCGGGACGGTCGCGGCGACCTTCCTGCTGACCACCGCGGCCCTGCTGCCGGCCTACTTCGGGGCCACCCCGGACGAATACGGCATGCGGCTGGTCACCGACGCGGAGTGGGTGCCCTCCTTCAACATCCGCTACGCCCTAGGCGTGGACGGGATCAGCCTGCCTCTGGTGGTCCTCACCGGCTTGGTGTTCCTGCTGGCCGCGGGGGCGTCGTGGAAGATCGAGGAGAAGCCGCGGGCCTACTGGAGCCTGTTCCTGCTGTTGGAAACCGGCGTGCTGGGCACGTTCCTGGCGCTGGATCTGTTCCTGTTCTACGTGCTGTTCGAGGTGATGCTGCTGCCGATGTACTTCCTCATCGGCGTCTGGGGCGGGCCGAACCGGGCGTACGCGGCGATCAAGTTCTTCCTGTACACGCTGGCCGGCTCGCTGTTGTTGTTGGTCGCGTTGCTGATGCTCTACTCCGCCAGCGGCAGCGGGGCGGCGCCGAGCAGCTTCGACGTCCGCACCCTCTCCGACGTCGCCCGCGGCGCCGGGGTCGGCCAGTACGCCGGGGTCACGATCGACCACGGCACGCAGACGCTCGCCTTCTGGCTGATGCTCCTCTGCTTCCTGATCAAGCTGCCGGCGGTCCCCTTTCACACCTGGCTGCCGGACGCCCACGTCGAGGCGCCCACCCCGATCTCGATGATCCTCGCCGGCGTGCTGTTGAAGGTCGGCGGGTACGGCATCCTGCGGCTGACCTATCCGCTGGCCCCGCTGGGGGCGGCCGAGGCGGCCGAGACCGTGTGCGCCCTCGGCGCGATCAGCGTGATCTACGGGGCCCTGGCGGCGATGGCCCAGACGGACTTCAAACGGCTGGTCGCCTACTCCTCCGTCAGCCACATGGGCTACGTCCTGCTGGGGCTGGGCGCCTGGACGCTGAGCGAACCGGACTTCTGGCGGATGGGCTTCGGCGGGGCGATCTTCCAGATGGTCGGCCACGGCATCACCAGCACGGGGATGTTCTTCGCGGTCGGCGTGCTGTACGACCGGGTGCACCACCGGGAGTTGGACCGCTTCGGCGGCCTGCTGCGGCGGATGCCGATCTACGCGGCGCTGGGGCTGGGGATGAGCTTCGCCGCCCTCGGCCTGCCGGGGCTCTGCGGGTTCGTGGGGGAGGCCGTCACCGTATTCGCCGCCTGGCCGGCGACCTGGTGGGCGGCGGCGGCGGGGGCGTTCGGCATCATCCTGACCGCCGGCTATATGCTGCGGATGGTCCAGCGAGTGTTCCTCGGGGCGGACTACGTCGGCCCGCTGCGGGAGAACCTCTCGCCGATGTCCGGCCGGGAGACCGCGATCTTCGCCGTGCTGATGCTGCTCGCGGTGGTCCTGGGGGTCTACCCGCGGCCGGTGTTCGACGTGGCGGAGCCGGCGGTGGACCGGTTGGTGACGACCCTCGGCGACGCGGTCGAGGCGGAGCGCCTGCGGACCGATCCGAACGCCACGATCGCCGCCGCGCCCGTTGAGGACGGGGTTCCCGCTGAGGACGCCGGACCCGCGGAGGCGGAATGACGTTCGCCCCCGCCGCCGGGCCGCCCCTCGCGGAGCTGCCCTACAACCCGCACGCGATCGACGTGGCCCGCGACTGGCCGCGCGTGATCGGCGACGTGGTCGGCAGTCTGCCGGCGTTCGCGGCGGAACTGGTCGTGTGCGCGGTGATCGTCGCCCTGCTGCTCAGTCGATTGTTCGGCCTGTCGAAGTGGCTGCCGGCGGGCACCGTGGCGTTCCTCGGCTCGGCGATCGCCACGGCGGTCGCCTGTCTGCAGTGGGCCGACGCCTTCGAGACCCCCGGCGACGCGTGGGCCGGACTGGTGCGGAACGACTCGCTGACGGTCTTCGTCCGCGTGCTGGTGCTGCTGGGCTGGAACCTGACGGTGACCCTCACCGTGCTGACCGGCGTCCCCCGCCCCTCGGCCGACCCCAACGACGACGACGGCCCGGACTTCCACGTGCCGCTGGCCGGCGTGGCGTTGGGCAGCGTGTTGATGGGGCAGGCGAACCATCTGCTGATGCTGTTTCTCGCCGTGGAGATGGCCAGCGTGCCGGCCTACGTGCTGGTCGGCTTCCGCAAGGGCAGCCGCGAGGCGGGCGAGGCGGCGCTGAAGTACCTCGTATTCGGAGCCGGCGCCGCCGCGGTGATGATGTACGGCGCCAGCCTGCTGGCCGGGGCGACCGGCACGCTGAGCCTGCCGGCGCTGGGCGAACGGCTGGCCCTCGTGCCGCTGGACGGACTGGGTTGGGAAACGCCGGGCGTCGGCGGGGCGGCGGTCGCCGGGGCGGTGTTCGTGCTGTGCGGGTTGGCCTTCAAGCTCAGCCTGTTCCCCTTCCACTTCTGGAGCCCGGACGCCTTCCAGGGAGCGCTCGCGGAGGTCAGCGGGTTTCTGTCCGTCGCCCCGAAGATCGGCGCCTTCGCCCTGCTCGTGCGGTTCGGGCTGGGGCTGAACGGGGACTTCGGCGAGACCGGCGATCAACTCCTGACCGGCATCGGGCTGGCCTGCGCGGCGGCGGCGGCGGTCTCGATGACCTTCGGCAACCTCGCCGCGTTCGCCCAGAAGGACCTCGGCCGCCTGCTGGCCTACAGCACGGTCGCCCAGTCCGGCACGGTGCTGCTGGGCGTGGCGGCCTGCTTCGTCGGCGTGGGCCGGGGCGAGCCGGGCCTCGCCGAAGCGGGGCTGGCAGGGACGCTGCTCTATCTGATCGCCTACCTGTTCCTGAACCTTGGGGCGTTCGCGGCGGTGGCGGTGTTCCGCAACCGCACCCTGCGGACGGACGTCGCCTCGCTCGCCGGGCTGGGGACGAAGATGCCCTGGATCGCCGGCTGCTTCGCCGTGAGCCTCGTCGGGCTGGTCGGCCTGCCGCCGACGGCCGGGTTCGTCGGCAAACTGGCGGTGTTCGCGGCGGCGCTGTCGGACCGCGAGGGCGCCCCGCTGCTGTTCCTCTGCGGCGGGATCGCCGCGGCGAACACCGTGGCCAGCCTGTTCTACTACTTCCGCCCGATCCGCAGCCTGTACCTCGATTCGCCCCCCGCCGATCGGGTCGCCGCCGACCGGGTCGCCGCCACGCCGGCCCGCCCGCCGGTCACCGGATCGGAGCGGGCGTTCCTCGTCCTGCTGGCCGCCCCGACGATCGGGATTCTCCTGCTGTTCAGCCGGCTGGGCACGCTGTGCGAGGCGATCGCGGAGGCGACCCTGCGATGAGCAAGTCGAAGAAAAAGCCGGCCCCGCCGGCCCCGCCGCCGCTCCCGCTGGTCGACACCCACACCCACCTGCAGGAGGACGGGTACGTCGGCGACCTGGAGGAGACGATCGCCCGGGCCGCCGACGCCGGGGTGGGGACGATGTTCGTCGTCGGCATCGACCGCCCCACCAGCGAGGCCGCGGTGAGCCTCGCCGAGGCGCACGACGCCCTGTTCGCCGTCGTCGGCGTGCAGCCGAACTACGCCCATCAAACCGCCCCAGACGACCGCGACCGCATCACAGAGTTGGCCGCCCACCCCCGGGTCGTCGCGGTCGGGGAGACGGGGCTGGATCACTATTGGGACTACGCCCCGCACGATTTGCAGGAGGAGTGGTTCCGCTGGCACCTGGGGCTGTCGGCGGACTGCGGCAAGCCGTTCGTGGTGCACTGCCGCGAGGCGGAGGCGGACACCGTGCGGGTGATGCGGGAGTTCGCCGGAACCCGGGCCGACGGACTGCCGCCGGGGGTGATGCACTCCTTCGCCGGCGACGCCGACACCGCCCGGCAGTGCCTGGAGCTGGGGATGCACCTCTCCTTCAGCGGGATGGTCACCTACAAGAAGAACGACGCCCTGCTGGCCGTCGCCGCGGAGTGCCCCGCCGACCGGCTGCTGGTCGAAACGGACTGCCCCTACCTCGTCCCCACCCCGCAACGGGGCCGGGTGAAGCGGAACGAACCGGCCTTCGTCGCCTACACCCTGACGAAAATCGCCGAAGCCCGCGGCCTCCCGGCGGCGGAGCTGGCGGAGACGAGCACGACCAACGCCCGGCAGCTGTTCGGATTGCCGGGCTGACGCCCGAGCCCCGACCGTGAGGGAGGGGCCGTTCTGACGTCTCCGCACGGTTCGCCCGTGTCCTCGACGTCCGGACCTTTGCGAACGGCCGCCTCGCTGACGGTCGGGGTTCAGGGAGCGAACCGCCCCCCGCCCCGCTTCGCCCTTGCCCTGTCGGGGCTCCGTATGCGAAGCATCGGCGTCCCCGGTTCGCAGACGCCGGGTCGCCTCCCTTCCCCGCGGCACGGACGCCGTCGATCATGCCCGCCCCCGGTTCTTCCGCCGCCGGTTCCCCCGCCGTGCGGTCCGTCCGCGCCCAACCCACGCATTTCCCCGTGAAACTGGCCGACACCGTCCGCAACCTCGGCCGCCCGCGGGTGCTGGTCGTCGGGGACGTGATTCTCGACCGCTACATCTGGGGCGAGGCGGAGCGGGTCTCGCAGGAGGCCCCCGTCATCCTGCTGCGGGAATCAAAGCGGGAAGTCCGTCTGGGCGGGGCGGCGAACGTCGCCAATATGCTCGCCGGGCTGGGCGCCCAACCGGTGGTCGCCGGGGTGATCGGCGACGACGCCGACGGCCGGGCCTGCCGGGGCGAACTGGAGGCCGCGGGCGTCGCCACCGGCGGACTGATCGCGGATCACTCTCGGCCCACGACCGTCAAGGAGCGGTTCCTCGGCCGGGCCCACCACCGGCATCCGCACCAGATGTTGCGGGTGGACCGGGAGGTCCGCGACGCCCTCGGCCGGCAGGTGGAAGACGCCCTGCTGACCCGGATCGAACAACTGCTCCCGACCGTCTCCGCGGTGCTGCTGAGCGACTACGGCAAGGGCGTGCTCACCCCGCGGGTGTGCGCCGGGGTGATCGCCGCCGCGAAGGCGGCCGGGCTGCCGGTCCTCGCCGACCCGCCGGGCAGCGGGGACTGCTCCCGCTTCCGCGGGGCGACCGCCGTCACCCCCAACCGCACCGAGACCGGCCGGGCCGTCGGCAAGTCGATCGAAACGATCGGCGACGCCGAGGCCGCCGGCAAAAAGCTCGTCGCCGACCTCGATCTGCAGCACTGCTTCGTCACGATCGACAGCGACGGCATCGTGCTGGCCAAGCGGGGCGAAAGCGGCCCGCCGACGACCAGCTGCCACCCGACCCGCCGCCGGGGCGTCGCGGATATCACCGGGGCCGGCGACGTCGTGCTGGCCGTGATCGGTCTCGCCGCCGCCGAGGGGCTTTCCCCCGAGGATCAGGCCCGGCTGGCGAACGTCGCCGGCGGGATCGAAGTCGAAAAGGTGGGGTGCGCCCCGGTCACCCGGGACGAGATCGTCGCCGACCTGCTCTCCGGCGGCCGCGGCGGCGCCGGGCGGATCGTGGAGGACGTCGAAGCCCTCGCCGACCTGCTCGGCCGGCGGCAGGCCTCCGGTCAGACGGTCGTGTTCACCAACGGCTGTTTCGACCTGCTCCACGCGGGGCACGTCGCCTCGCTGGAGGAGGCCAGCGCCCAGGGAGACGTGCTGGTCGTCGCGGTGAACACGGACGCCTCCGTCCGCGGCCTCGGCAAGGGTGCCGACCGACCGTTGGTGCCGGAGGAGCAGAGGATTGCGATGCTCGCCGCCCTGCGGGCCGTCGACTACGTCGTGCCGATGCCGGACGCCACCCCGCACCGGCTGCTCCGTATCCTCCAGCCGGACGTGCTGGTGAAAGGCGGGACCTACTCCGTCGACGAGATCGTCGGCAAAGAGGTGGTCGAGGAATACGGCGGCTCCGTCCGCCCGCTGGGCGTGCTGGAGGGCTGGAGCACCACGCAGATCGTCGAACGTATCCGCAGCGGCAAAACGCCCACCGCCCCCGCCGAAGCGTCTGACGAGGACGCGACAGCGTCGCCGTCCGCCTCCGACCCCAACGGGGACACCGTGCTGATGCGGAGGGCGGCATGATCGCCCGCGGTCCCCTCGACCCGACGAACGTCCGCACCCTCGCCGCGTTCCTGCCGAACTGGGTGGGCGACGCCGTGATGGCGACCCCCGCCCTGCGGGCGCTGCGGGAACGGTTCGCCGACGCCCGCGTCGTCGCCGTCTGCCGGCCCCCGGTGGGGGACGTGCTGGCCGGCACCGGGTTGGCGAACGAGATCGTCTCCCTACCGAAGTCCAAGCGGGCGGCGTGGCGGGTCTCCCGCTCGCTGCGGCGCAATCGGGCCGATCTGGCGGTGCTGTTCCCGAACTCCCTGCGGGCCGCGGCGATCGCCCGGGTCGCCGGGGCCCGGCGGACGCTGGGCTTCGACCGCGACGGCCGCCGCTGGCTGCTGACCGACCCGGTCTCGATCGGCGACCGCTCCCGACCCTCGCCGACGCTGCTCTCCTACAACAAGCTCGCCAAGGCCGCCGGCTGCGGCGACCCCGGCACCCGCACGGAACTCGCCGTGCAGCCGGCCGACGAGGCGGCGTTCCAAGCCGTGCTCAGCGAGAACCCCGTGCTGCGGGACGGATTCGTCGCCCTGAACCCCGGCGGGGCCTTCGGGGCGGCGAAGCATTGGCCGACGGCTCACTTCGCGGACCTCGCCCGCCGCATCGCCGCCGACGGCCGGGCCGTGCTGGCCTTGTGCGGGCCGAGCGAACGGGCCATCGCCGCGGAGATCGCCGCCCTCGCCGACGACCCGCGGGTGGTCAGCGTCGGCACGTCCCGCGACGGGGACCGCAAGCTCTCCATCGGTCTGACGAAGGCCGCCGTGCGGGCTGCCGACCTGCTGGTGACGACCGACAGCGGCCCCCGGCACTTCGCCGGCCCCCTGGGCACGCCGGCCGTCACGCTGTTCGGCCCCACCCACATCGCTTGGAGCGAGACGTTCCACGCGAACGCCACGCACCTCCAGTTGCCCGTGGACTGCGGCCCCTGCCAGCAGCGGACCTGTCCGCTGGGGCATCACAAGTGCATGCAGGACCTCTCGCCGGACCGCGTGTTCGCCGCGGTCCGCGAGGCCCTGTCGGCCCCGGCGGTCGCATCGGAACCGACGCTCGCCCGCCGCGCCGCCTGACGCCCCCCGCCAACCCGAAGCGTCAGCGAGGGACGCGGGCGCCGCTCGGCTCTCGCCCTCGCTAACGCTCCGGGTTGGTAGACCACGATTTATGTCGCTCCGCCGCGGAACCCCGTGAAGATCGCGTTGACCATCGAGAAGGTCGGCTCCGGCTTCGGCGGGGCGGAGAACACCGTGGCGATGTTCGCCCGGGTGATGCACGACGCCGGGCACGCCGTCACGATCTTCGCCCGAAAGGCCGGCGGGCTCGACCTGCCGGCGGGGGTGCGGGTCGAACTGCTGCCGCTCGGGCCGCTGGGCCGGGTGCGGTGGCTGCGGGCGGTCCGCTTCGCGCAGGAAGCCGCGAAGGCGGTGCGGGCCGGGGGCTTCGACCTAACGATCGGCTTCAACAAGACTTACGCCCAGGACGTGCTGATCGCCGTCGCCGGCGCCCACCCCGGCACGCTGGAGTACAACCGGGCCCGCTTCCGCTCCCCGTTGCGGCGAGAGTTGTGGAGCCTCGGCAAGCGGCTGAACCCGACGCAGATCGGCTACCGTTGGATCGACCGCCAAGCCTTCGGCGGGAACCGGCCGGGAGAGCCGGGCGGGGAGGCCGGTCCGTTCGTGATCGCCCCCAGCGCGATGGTCGCGGAACACTTTCAACGATTCCACGGCGTGCCGGCCGACCGCATCGCCGTGGTGCCCAACGGCATCCGTCTGCCGGACCAACCGCCCACGCCGGCCGAGACGGCGGAGCGGCGGGCCCGCTTCCGCCAACGGGCCGGGCTGACCGAGGGCGACGTCGCCGCCCTGTTCATCGCTTGGAACTACGCCCTGAAGGGGCTCGAACCGCTGTTGGAGGCGTTCGCCAAGCTCGCCCCCTCCCGGCCGACGGCCGTGCTGGTCGTCTGCGGCAGCCCGAAGACGCAGCGGTACGAGGCGCTCGCCGAACGGCTGGGGATCGCCGACCGGGTGCGGTGGATCGGGCCGGTCTCCGACCCGCGGGAGGCCTACGCCGGCTGCGATCTGCTGGCGTTTCCCACCTTCTACGACCCCGGGGCGCTGGTCGTGGCGGAGGCCCAGGTCGCCGGGCTGCCGGTCGTCACCACCAAGCAGAACGGCGCCGGCGAGTTGCTGACGGAGGGCGTGGACGGCTTCGTGATCGACTCCCCCTGGGCGACGGCGGACCTCGCCGACCGCATTGCCCGGCTGATCGACGACCCTGCCCTGCGGCGCCGGATGAGCGACGCGGCGGCCGCCGACGCCGAGCGGCACGACCTCAAACGGCGGTTGCGGGAGACGCTCGCCGCCCTGCCCGGCTTCGACGCCGCCGGCGATCGGGACGAGGCCTCGGAGGAGTCGAACCGGAGGGCGGCATGACTCCCGCTCGAACCGCCCCCGAAGCCACTGCCGCCGGCTCGACGATCCGCACCGAACGCTGGGACGACGGCCGCCTGACGGTCAACGCCGCCTGCGCCGACTGGCTGCGGGGCGAGGGCCTGACGACCTGCGCCGCCTTCGACCGGCTGGAGCCGACGGAGGTCGCCCGGCAGGTCAAACGGCGGGTGACGGCCCGGTTTGAGTTCCCCGCCTCCGACGCCGACGGAGACGCCGGCGGGGTGCGAGCGTTCTACATCAAACGGCACGGCCGCGATCCGCTCTCGGAGTACGTCAAACCGCTGTTCCGACTGACGAAGCCGGTGCTCGGCGCCCGGCCGGAGTGGGAGGCGATGCTGCGGTTCCACGCCGTCGGCCTGCCCACGATGACCCCCGTCGCCTTCGGGGAGACCGGCCCGATCGGCAACCGGCGGTCGTTCGTAATGACCGAGGCCCTGGAGGACCGCGAACGGGTCGACCACTGGCTGAACGACCGCCGCGGCGACCGCTCCCCGGAGACGACGGCCCGCCGGCGGGCGCTGGTCGCGGAGGTCGCCCGCCTCGCCCGGAGCCTGCACGCGGCGGGGATGCACCACCAGGACCTCTACCTCTGCCACTGGCTGCTGCCCCCCGCGGCCGGTTCGGGTCCAGGGGAACCGGGCGTGCCGTCGATCATCGACCTCGGCCGGGTCCGCGTTCACGGCACGCTGCCGGAACGCTGGCGGGTGAAGGACCTCGCCCAGCTCTACTACAGCGCCGACGCGGTCCCCCGCGGCGACTGCCTGCGGTTCCTGCGGGCCTACCTCGGCCGGCCGCTGGGGCCGGCGGACCGCTCCCTCGTGCAACGCATCCGCCGCAAAGCCGCCGCGATCGGCCGGCACACGGAACGGAACGATTTGTAGCAGGGCCGCAGACAGGACTCCCCTCGCCCCCTTTTGGGGGAGAGGGGTCGGGGGTGAGGGGGCTGTGACTTCCAGACGCGGTTCACGGTCCGCCCCGCTCTCCTGACGGGCCGCCCCGCTCTCCCGACGGTGCACCACTGCGAAGAGCGGGGGCGTGCGAATCGTGCGTCACCTTCACCCCCGGCCCCTCTCCCTCAAGGGAGAGGGGAGAACGGCCGCGACCGGCCGGCGGCGTGAAGCCCGGGCCGATTTCTGCCAGACTCCGCGGCATGGAGTACGCCCTCGCCGCCGGTTTGTCGTATCTCTCCGGCAGCGTGCCGTGGGCGCTGCTGATCGTGCGGTGGGTCGCCGGGGTGGACCTGCGCACGGTCGGCAGCGGGAACCCGGGGGCGACCAACGCCACGCGGGTGGTCGGCAAGCGGTGGGGGGCGTTGATCCTCCTGCTGGACGCCCTGAAGGGCGCCGTGCCCGTGCTGGTTCTCCCCGGGCTGCTGACCGGCGAGAACCTGACCGACGCCGGCGAGGCCTGGCGCCGGCTGGCGGTGGTCTGCGGAGCGGCGGCGGTGCTGGGGCACGTCTTCCCGGTCTGGCTGAGGTTCCGCGGCGGCAAGGGTGTGGCGACGGGGCTGGGCGTCGCCGCGGCGCTGCACTGGCCGGGGCTGCTCGTCGGGGCGGCGGCGTTCCTGCTGGTGGTCAAGACGACCCGGCTGGTGGCGCTGGCCTCCACCGTGGCGGCGTGGGCGTTCGCGATCGCCTGCGGCGTGGACTGCCTGATCCTGCGGCCGGAGCTGTTCGCTCCGGCCCGCTGGGACCTCGCCGGATTCGCCCTGCTGACGGCCGTGCTCATCACCGCCCGGCACGCCAGCAACTTCTCCCGGATGCTACGGGGGGAGGAGAACCGCTGGGGCGGTCAGGACCTCAAGCCGGGTGAGACGCCGGCCGGGAAACCGGCCCGGACCTCCGAAGACGCGTCGCCCGCCAAGACGGCAGCGGCGGCCGGGGGGAACGGGCCGCCCACTCCGCCGCCTCCGCGGTGAGCGCCGGGCGGTAGAGCAGGTCCGCCAGCCCGCCGTACCAGGCGCCCCACGCCGGGTCGTGCAGCGCCGCGGCGACGCGGTCGGCGAAGGCGTGCAGGGACTCGGCCGGGTCGCGGGTCAGGCCGCGGCGGGCCAGTCGGCGGTCGGCCCGCCGCAGCAGCGTGCGGACCTGCCGCCGGGCCGGATCCCCCGTTCGCCGGGCCCGCAGCGTCCGCGACGCCCACCAACCAATCAGCGCAGCGAGCGTCAGCGCCAGCGCCACGCCCGGCCCCGAGGCCAGCCAACCGCCGAGGGCGCTCAGCAGCCAGTTCCAACCGCGTTCCGTCCAGAGTTGCCGCCACCGCACCAGCGCCGCCGCGGCGGCGTCCCACAGTTGGCCG
>NZ_JBINJD010000119.1:0-15349 GCF_043951915.1 Alienimonas sp. DA493
GGCGCCGCGGAGTTCGGGGCGAACGCCGTGCTGCTGGCCCAGTCCGGGGCGGCGGGGGTGTCGGCGGGGGCGGTCCACAGCGGGGCGGGGGCCGTCGGGGCCGTGCCGATCGCCCGGGCGGCGGACCTCGCGGAGACCTTGGCGGGGTGGAAGGAGAAGGGCGTGCGGATCGCCGCAGCGACGCTGGCCGGCGACGCCGTCGCCCCGTGGGACGCCGACCTCGCCGCCGCCCCGGACCGCCCGCTGGCGCTGGTCGTGGGGGCGGAGTGGCGGGGCGTCTCCCGGCCGGTCGCCGACCTGGCGGACGTGCGACTCCGCCTGCCGACCGGTCCGGTCGGCAGTCTTAACGCCGCCGTCGCCGCGGGGGTGTTGCTGTATGAAGTGAGACGCCGGGCCGGCTCGGACGGCTGAGAGTCGATCACGACCAACCCGAAGCGTCAGCGAGGGCTCGCACGATTCGCCCGCGCCCGCTGCGCGGGCGTCCCTCGCTGACGCTTCGGGTGGGTGATCAGTGGAAGCCGAATCCCCGGACGAACCGAACCGCCGGATGAAGAAGGCTTGAAGACCGTCCGGGCGGCCGCCGGCGGCTTCCGGCGCTCGGCGCCCGGCGGGAGCATGCCGGCCCGTCTCGCCCGTCGCCCCGCCGGTTCATGCTCGTTCGCCCGTGCGCCCCGCTGCTGGTTCTCGCCGCGTTCGCCCTCGGCTGCGAAGCGGACCGGGAGTCGGTCCCGCCGGTCGCGGCCCTCTCGCCGGATCGCTCCGCCGTCCGGGCCGCCTCCGGCGAGTGGCCGAACCTGCACGGCCCCGGCGGCCGCAACGTCGCCCCGGACCGCAGGCTGAACTGGGACTGGCCGGAGGCCGGCCCGCCGGTCGCCTGGCGGGTTCCCTGCGGCACCGGCTACGCCTGCCCGGTGATTGCGGAGAACGCGGTCGTCCTGCTGCACCGCGTCGGCCCGGACGTCGGTCCCTTCGCCGAGAGCGCCGCGAAGCTGGGCGGCGATCGGCCGGTCGAACGCCTCGCCTGGTTCGACCTCGACACCGGCGCCCCCGGCCCGGTCGCCGACGTGTCGGCCCGGTTCGAGTCGGAGTACCCCGGCCACAGCGGCGCCCCCTACGCCACCCCGGCGATCGGGCGACGGGGGCCGGACGGCGGCCGCCGCGTCTACGCCTACGGGGCCGCCGGTCTGCTGCGGGCCGTCGACTTCGACACGGCGGAGGAACTGTGGGGCCGCGACCTCGCCGCGGAGACGCAGCCCGCCGAAAAACCCTTCGCCACCTCGGCCAGCCCGATCGTCTTCCAGACCGACGACGGGGCCGAGCGGGTCCTGATCGCCACCGGCGGGACGAAGCCGAACACCGGACTGACGCTGCTCGACGGCGCCACCGGGGAAATGGTGTGGCAGGCGGTGGACGCCCTCGAAAGCTATTCGACGCCGCTGCTCGTCGAGGTGCACGGCCGGCGGTTCGTCGTCGCCCTGATGAAGACCCGCCTGCTGATCGCCGACCCGGCGACGGGGGCGGAACTCGGTTCGCTGCCGTTCGAACTCCGCACCGTGGACGCGATGAACGCGACCAGCCCGGCAGTCTGGGGCGACGTGCTGTTCGTCGGCAGCGGCCCCAGCGGGCGGACCGCCGGCTGCATGGTCGCCCGCCTCGAACCCGACGGCTCCCTCACCGAGCTGTGGCGGAACCGGCGGGGGCTCGACCCGCAGTACAACTCGCTCGTCGCGGCGGACGGTTTCGTCTACGGGTTCGGCTCGAATCTGAACAAGCAGCAGAAACTTCGCTGTCTCGACCTTCAGACCGGCGAACTGCGTTGGTTGTGGGACGACGACCTCCGCCGCGGACACCTGCTCGCCGCGGACGGCAAGCTGGTGGCGTTGGGCGAACGCGGCCTGCTGGCGGCGCTGGCGTTCGACCCGACGGAGCCGCGGGTCGTGACCCGCTCCGCGGAGCCGGTGATCGAGGGCGTCTGCTACACGACCCCCGCCCTCGCCGACGGCCGCCTGCTGCTCCGCACGGAGGTGGAGCTGGTTTGCTACGACCTGCGGCCCGGCGCTGATCGCTCCGGGGTCGAACCGGCCGCGGCCCAGTGATGCGGCGGGTCGCGGCCGTTCAGACGCGCAGCAGGTCGATCGCCTTACCGTCCCGGTCCTTCGGGCCGAGGCGGTCGGTCACGCCCATGCCCGCGAGCAGGGTGTTGTAGACGTCGAGGCCCTCCGCGTTCGCGTCCAGCACGGCGCCGGTGCGGAAGCGGCCGCCGGCGCCGGTGATCGCGTGGAACACGCCGGACAGCTCCCGTTTCACGTCGTTGTGCCGGCCGTCGCCGGACTCCGTCGAGATCGTTACCAGGGCGTTCTCCAACACGGTCCGGCCGTTCGCCTCCCGGGCCTCCTCGCCGGCGAGCAGCGAGAGGAAGTAGGCGACCTCGCGCATCTTCAGGTGGGCGTGGGCCTTGAGTTGTTCGTTCTCCCGGTCCTCGCGGTAGCGGTGCCACCATTCGTGGCTGCACCCGGCGGAGCCGGACTTGCCGAGCTGCTTCTTGTCGTCGAAGGAGAAGATCTTCCGGCCGCCGTACTCGTAATCTCCGATCAGGCGGATGCGTTCCCCGGCGGCGAGGTAGGTGAGGGAGCCGAATCGCACGCGGTCGGTGAGGATTGCGTGGGCGTAGAGGTCCGCGACGAGCCGCCACTCCGTGGTGAGGTCCGCCAGGGTGATGTCGATGCCCTCGCCGCCGGGGTCGGCCTCGTCGCCGTGGCGGAGCTTGGACTGCGGCGGGGCCGGCGGCAGGGCGGCGGTCTTGGCGGCCTTTTCGTCTTCCAGGGCGAGGGTGCGGCGTTCGTACTCCCGCACGCGGTCGAGGTGGTCGGCCAGCCGCTCCCGGCTCGCCGCCCCCAGCGGGCCGCGGGGGCCGGAGAGGAACTTCGCCTGGGCCGCCACGGCGTCGAGCACGCTCCGGTTCAGCCGGCGCCGTCGCGGGTCGAGCGGCGCGGCGCCGTTCGTTCCCGCCTCGGCCCCGAACACCCGGGCGAACAGCTCGCCGGGGCTCTCCTGCATCGGGGCGGCGACGGTGCCGTCTTCCCGATAACTGTGCACGTAGCGGCTGACCCGGCTGCGGCGGAAGTAGGTGCCGGCGACCAGCGTGGGGATCACGCCGTCGGGGGTGCGGCCGTCCGGGTGGGCGGCCCAGCGGATCTTCTGATCGAGGCTCGCCCCGCCGCTTTTCGCGTCGCCGTCGGGCGGCTCGGCGGTGAAGGCGCCGCTGGCCCCGTCGAAGTGGGCGTTGATGCCGTTCTCGTCGCACCGCACCTGATCGACGTTCCGCAACACCGCCAGCTTGTCCGCCAGCGGGGCGAGCGGTTCGAGCACGCCCTCCAGCCGGCCGTTCTTCGTGGCCTCCGCCTGCACCGGGGCGGGGATGCCCAGCCCGAAGAACAGGTTGAAGGCCCGCACCGGCACGCCGCCGGCCGCCGTCGGGGCCGCCGCGAGGGCCGGGGCCGCGGCGGCGGTTCTCGCCCCCAGCATCTCCTCAAAAAACGGCAGCCCCACGGCGACCGCCCCCAGGCCCTTCAGCACGGCCCGCCGGGGCAGCGGCGTGCGGGCGGTTGCGGATTGCGGCGTGATCATCGCTCGGCGGCGGTCGGGGAGGGAGAGGCGGAGGAGAGGGAAACGGGCTCGGTCGGGGCGGTCGTCGTCAGTTCGCTGCCCGCGATCGCGGCGGCCAGGGAGCGGTAGGAGCCGGGGCCGAACGCCGCGTCCTGCGACCACGCCGCGTCGTGGATCGCCTGCACGGCGGGCTCGTCGGCGGGGGTCAGCGGGCGGCCGAGGGCGAACTGCGTCAGCTTGCGGGTCAGCCCCCGTCGCACCGGTTCGCCGGCGGCGATCAGGTCGAGGAACTCCGCCGTCGTGGCGAAGGTCGCCCGCTCCCCGCCGGGCAACTGGACCGCCCCGTCGGTCCGCAGGGCGTTGCCGTGGTGATCTTTCGTGCGGAAGGAGCCGAGGCCGTCGTAGCGTTCCAGCGCGAAGGCGAACGGCTCGAACTGCACGTGACAGCCGGCGCAGGAGGCGTCCGCCAGCCGCTTCTCCGCGATCTGTCGTTGGGACAGGCCGGGCTCCGAGGGGACCGGCGTGGTGTCCACGCCGGGCGGCGGGTCGCTGACGTCGCCCAACATCAGGTCCCGCAGGACGAACAGCCCGCGGGTGACGGTGCTGGCCTCGTCCCCGCCGACGGTCAGCGTCGACCCCTGCGTGAGCAGCCCGCGACGGCTCGGTTCGTCGGTTAGATCGACCCGCCAGGGAGCGCCGGCCCGCTCGGCGACCTCCTCCTCGGTCAGGGCCCGATCGTAAACGACGACCCGGTGCAGCGTGCCCCGCCACGGACGGTCGGCGCCGACCTCCCCGGCGAGGGCGAAGCGGAAGCCGTCATCCCAGTTACCGAAGGACCCCTCCGTGTTGCGGTTCCCCCGCATCGCCCCGTCCACCCACAGTCGGGCCAGCCCGGTGGAGCGGCGGGTGAAGACGACGTGCGTCGGCCGGTCGGTCCGCACGGCGTCGTCCGTGCGGGTCGACGGCAGGCCGTTCTTGTCGGTGTTCGACGTCGTCCGCAGGCGGGCGTCGTATTTCCTGCCGTCCTGGGCGAGGGTGACGTTCCGCTGCGAGGAGCCGTCGGAGAGGGTGACGATCCGGGCCGGGCCGTCCTGCGTTTGGTCCGCCGGGGTGAGCCAGACCTCGATTGCGACCTCGCCGGTCTTCTTCAACGCGGCGGTGAGGGCCTTGGCCGGCCGGGGGGCGGCGATCTGGGAGGGACCGTCGATCCGCAGGCCGGCCGGGGTGCGGCGGACCTTCGACGTCTCGCTGATCTCCAGATCCAACGGCTCCCCCGTCCCGGACCCGTCTCGGCCGGAGCGGTCCCGCACGGTGTTCCCCTCCCCGGCGAAGTCGTACAGGGCGACCACGCCGGTCGGCTCCGCCGGCGGAAGCAGCACGGCGTTCTCGGCGAGTTCCTTCCATTCGAGGCCGTAATGCTCCGCCAGCCGGGGGGTGAGGAAGGCCGTGCGGTCGATCAGCAGGTCGGTCAGCGGGCGGTCGGTCCAGGCGACGTGATTGAAGAACGCCCGCGTCTCCCGCCGCATGTCCCCGGCGAGGGCCGGGTCCCAGTCCGGGAACCGCTCGGCCGCGGGGCTGAGGGCGTCCAGCCGATCGAGGTTCAGCCACTCGTGGGCGAACCGGGCGGAGCGGTCCCGGGCCCGCGGGTCGTCCAGCAGGCGGGCGATCTGCGTCTGAAGCGCCGGCCGGTCGGCCAGGTCGCCCCGCTCCGCGGCGGCCCGCAACTCGGCGTCCGGCGGGGCGCCCCAGAGGGTGAAGCTCAGCCGGTTCGCCAATTCATGGCCGGTCACCGGCCGGGGGGCGCCGTCGCCCCGCTGGGCCTCAATGCGGTAGAGGAACCGCGGCGATTGCAGCATCGCTTCGAGGACGAAGCCCAGCGCCTCCGTCTCGTCGCCGCCCTCCGTCTGCACCGCCTCGGCGACGGCGAGGAAGGCGGCGGTCTCCTCCGGCGACAGCGGCCCCCGCAGGACCACGCGGCCCAGGGCGTGGATGCGGTCCGCCGTCGACTTCCCCCGGGCGTGCTCTTTCAGCAGCGCCGGCAGGTCAGCCCGGGCGACGGCCAAGCGGGCCAGTTCCGCATAGGCCCGGACGTGCTCCAGATCGACGGCGAGGTTGTACGCGGTGTTGTGAAAGCCGTCCGCCCGCAGGTCGGCGGGCAGCAGGCGGGCGGCGTCCGCGGACAGGTCCACGCCGGCGACGGCCCGCACGCTGGCGAGGTACTCCGGCGCCGTGAGTCGCCGCACCCAGCCGGCCCCCGCCGCCTCGCCGCCGGCGGCGTGCAGCACCGCCCACGGCTCCGCCTCTGGCCAGGCGGCGCCGGCGTCCAGCCAGCGTTTCAGCGTCCGTTTTTCGTCTTCGGAGAGCGGCGGCCCGTCCGGGGGCATGGCGTCGGATTCGACGTACTGCCACAGCGGGCTCTCCTCCGCCTTGCCGGCGACGACGGCCGCCCCGTTCACCCCGCCGGCCGCCAGCCGGTCGCGGTGGGAGAGATCGAACCCGCCCCGCCGAGAGGTGGGCCCGTGGCACTCCAGGCAGCGCTGCGCCAGCACCGGGGCGACCTCCGCCAGGAACCGGCGTTCCTCCCCCGTCGTGACCGGTTCGCCGGCCCCCGCCGCCCCGTTCCCGAGGACGAGCCCCCCGCACCACAACGCCGCGACGACGAACGGACGGAACGCGTCGAACACTCGGGAGCCTGTGAGGAGAGGCTGAAATCTCGGAACGGAATCGTCCGATGCGAGCGTGCCGGTCCCCCGCGCCCGGAACAATCGCCGGGCGGCGTCCTCTACGGTCCGCTCCGCGGCGGCGAACGGGGCAATCTTCCCGCAGGGGGGCGAGCGGCCGGATCAGCGGGGAGTGTTCGGCTTCACCTCGAAGATCGCCTCCACCTCGACGCAGACCCCGGCCGGCAGGGCGGCGACGCCGACGGCCGCCCGGGCGCAGCGGCCCTGGCCGCCGAACACCTTCGTCAGCAGCTTGCTGAACCCGTTGATCACTGACGGCACCTCCTTGAAGTCCGGGGTGCACTGCACGAAGCCGGTCACTTTGATCGGCCGCACGACGTGGTCCAGGCTGCCGACCTCCATCTTCACCGTCGAGAGCATCTGCCGGGCGACGTACTCGGCGGCCTTCTGGGCGGTCTCCACGTCGACGTCCTCCCCGACCCGGCCGACGAACCGCGGGTCGCTGGGCGGGGCGATGTGGCCGGAGAGGTACAGCAGATTGCCGCACCGCACGATCGGCTCGTACACGCCGATCGACTCCGGCGGGGCGGGCAAGTTGATCGACTCGTGCAGCAGGACTTCTTCGGGCGTCATTGCCGGGGAGGAGTGAGGGGGGATGAGGGAGGGAGGAACGGCGGTACGCCACCTTCCCGGTTCCCGCGACGCCGTGCCAGAGTGCGGCCGGGCCGTCTTGGCGCCGCCGCCTCGTCCCTAATCACTCCTCCCTCAACACTCCTCACCCCTCCCCGGCGCAGGGGTGCGGCGGCGGGGACGCTCGCACGCGGCCTGCCCAACCGGAATACTTTCGTCCCGGGCGTGAACCGCGCCGCCCCCGGCGCCGTTCCGCCCGACACGCCCCGCCGTCCGCCCCGCCGCCGATGCCCGTTTCGCCCGCACTTCCGCCGGTCTCGCTGCTGAGCGTCTCGCCGCCGCTGGCCCAGATTGAAGACGTCTTCGCCGGCGGCGGGCTGTGGGCGATCCTGGTCATCGCCGGGCTGGCGATGGCCGCCCTGCTGGGCTTCGTGTTCCTGGTGCTGTTCGCCCGGTACTTCAAACTGTGGCTGCGGGCGTTCTTCAGCGGCGTGCGGGTCTGGCCGTGGACCCTGGTGTTCATGAGTCTGCGGAAGGTGAACCCCTCCGTGATCGTGGACAGCAAGATCATGGCCGTGCAGGCCGGTCTGCGGCCGGTCAACACCGACCAGATGGAGGCCCACTACCTGGCCGGCGGCAACGTGCGGAACATCACCCGGGCCCTGATCGCCGCCGAGCGGGCCAGCATCGACCTCGACTGGGACACCGCCGCCGCGATCGACCTCGCCGGCCGGAACGTGCTCGAAGCGGTTCAGACGAGCGTCGACCCGAAGGTGATCGACTGCCCGGACCCCCGCCGCCACGGCCGCAACACCCTCGACGGCGTGGCGAAGGACGGCATCCAGTTGAAGGCCCGGGCCCGCGTGACGGTGCGGACGAACATCCAGCAGCTCGTCGGCGGGGCCACCGAAGAAACGGTCATCGCCCGGGTCGGTGAGGGGATCGTCTCGGCGATCGGTTCCAGCGCCACGCACAAGGCGGTGCTGGCCGACCCGGTGCTGATCGCCAAGGCGGTGCTGGCGAAGGGGCTCGACAGCCAGACCGCTTACGAGATCGTCTCGATCGACATCGCCGACATCGACGTGGGCGACAACGTCGGCGCCCGCCTGCAGGCCGACCAGGCCGAGGCCGACATGCGGATCGCCCGGGCCAAGGCGGAGGAACGCCGGGCGATGGCCGTCGCCAACGAGCAGGTCCAGCGGGCGGTCACGCAGGAGAACCAGGCGAAGGTCGTGCTGGCCGAGGCGGAGATCCCGCTCGCCATGGCCGACGCCTTCCGCCGCGGCGGCCTGCGGGCCGACGAGGACGGCAACGTCCGCGAATCGAAGCTGCACGCCGGCAACGGGCAGGCGTCCGCCGGGGCGTGAGCCCGCCGTCCCGCGCCGAACGACCTCCCCCGTCCGTTCGTACGAAAACGACCCCGCCGATCCCTCGATTCGAGCCTGTCAGATGTCTCCGGCGTCGGGCGTTTTCGCCGCTCTCATCGTCGCGGCGGGAGTCGCTCCGCCGCCTGTTGACGAGACGAAGGAACCGCCCACGGTCTACGAGGTCACCGTCGGTTCGCAGACTGTGGAAGTGGGCGAGGGCGAACGGATTCCCGTCGCAGGCCGGTTCGACGATCCGACGGTTCAGGTCATGCCGAAGCCGACGCGGACGCTCGACGTGCGAGGCGTGCGGTTCGAGTTTCCCCGCGAATTCGTCTTTGAAGCAGAGGTGGGAGACTCGGGACTCGCGGTGTGGACGCTGGAGGGCAACGACGTCACGGTGATGCTCTACGCGTTCTCCGTGCCGATCTCAGCCGAGAAATTGGTGAAGGAGATGAGCGTTCAGTTTGGTGAGACTCCTGTCCGCAAAACCGGGATCAAAACGCGGCGGGGCGTGCTGCCCGGGGTGAGAATCGATTCGGAAGTGGCTGGTCAGAGACTGCGGACCGAAGGATTCGACCTGCCCGCTCCGAAGGGCGAGGGCCGTGTATTGATTGTTCAGGACGTGCCGACCGACGACGGTCGCCCGTCCGCGGATCGAGATCGCGTGGGGCGTCTGCTGGCGACGACCCTGCGAACCGACTTTTAGCGGAGCCCCGGTGGCGCCTTGCCGCGGATCGTCCAGGGGGGCGGGGCGACGTTCGACCTTCGGGGCGCTCGAGAACCTCCGTCTGGGGCCAAGCCGGTCCTGCGGGCGTTGCAGGTCCGGTCCTGTGGATCCGATCGGGGGGGACGAATGCGGGGGCTCGGGCGGCCGTCCCGTGTCCGGTTCCGGCGCCCGACCGCTATGACCGGGGGACGGCGGCGTTAGGCTGGGGGCGATCCGTCCGCTTCGCCCCCCGCTCCGCATGGCCGACTCGTCCGTTCGCAACGCCCCCGCGACCGGCCCCCGCTCCGGGTCGGCCGCCGCCTCCGCTGCCTCCCGCGGCGCCCGGGCCGACGTCCCCTGTCCCAGTTGCGGGGAGATGGTCCGCCCCGGGTTGGTGCGGTGCTGGAGCTGCGGCGGGTTCATGCGGCCGGACGTCGCCGACCGCTACGCCCAACTGAACCGTCAGCGGCCGGAGGTGGAATACCAACCCCTGCCGGAGCTGGACGGGGACGCCGCCTCCCAGCTGTCCGCCGAGACGCGGACCGGCGGCCGCGGCCCTGCCGACGAGGACGCCGACTTCGAACTGACGGGCGAATTCGCCGCCCCGGACCCGTCCGCCGACGCCCCCGCGGACGATCCTGAGGACGAATTCACGATGGCGGACATGGAGGGCGCCAGCTACTCCGCCCCCCGCGTCGGCGACGCGGCCCCGACGCCGGCGAAGGCCGGGGAATCGACCGGCGAGGACGGCGACGCCTTCTCGATCGCCGACGCGCCGGACGCGCCCGCCGAGGATTCGCCGTCCGCCGAGGAGCCCGCCCCGGAACAGGCGGCCGCCCAACGGACGCCGCCGGCGGAGGACGACGTGGCCCACTCCGAGGCGACCGGCGGCGACGTGTTGCTGGACATCGCCCTCCAGGAAGTCGGCCAGGATCGCGGCGGCCGGCGCCGTGGGCTGGTGGTGAAGGGGGACAAGATCCTGCTGCACTGCCCGGCGGGACACCCAGTGAAGGTCGCCCGCAAGCACGCCGGCAAGGTCGGCCGCTGCCCGCATCCCGGCTGCGGCCTGCGGTACCTCGTCCCCCACGTGCCGCCCGACCCGACGGAGGAACCGGACGCCGACGCCGAAGCGACCGCCGAAACCGGCGGGGACGCCGCGGCGACTCCCACGGCGCCGGCCGGCCCGCCGGACGAACTCGCCGCGGGCGCCTTCACCCGCTACATCGACGGCGTGCGGCTGCACACCGTCGTGCCGGCCAAGGTCAAGCAGAAGGCCGACTCGCAGGCCAAGAGCTTCCAGGAGGCGGACCTCGCCCTCTCGCCGAGGACCCTGCTGGTCGTCACCATGGAGGGCAAGAAGGGCGCGTTCGGCCTCGGCGGCGAGAAGCCGGAGCAGGTGCGGACGAAGGTGCGGGAGCATCTCTCCGCGGACGAGCCGGACCTCTCCGCCCTGCCGGTCCCGCACGTCCTGCTGGCGGGGGAGAACGCCGGCGAAGTCGTCGTCGAGTACCCCTCGGACCTGCCGCACGAGTCGAAGTTCGGCGGGGAGCCGGTCTTCGGGACCGGCCGCATCGCCCTGCGGTTGCCCCGCACCGGCGGGGAGCCGGACGGCGATCAACCGGAGGAGAAGCAGGCCCTGCGGTTCGTTTCGCTGACGCTCAGCCAGTACCGCCGCTTCGCCGCGGCGATGGAGGAGTTCGGCTTCGCCCGCGGCGTCGGGGGCCGCTACGAGGTCGGCGCCCCAATCCCCCGCACCGACGAGGCCCCCGTCCACACCGGCCACTACACGGACGCCCCCGTGCCGGAGCTGCCCCGGCCGGACCTCTACCAGGCCGACCCGAAGCTGAACGTCGTCGTCTCCGGCTACCGCTGCCAGAACTGCGGGCTGATCGTCTCGGAGGACGGTCGCAAGAAGGAGAAGCTCGGCGGCGCCAACGGCAAGGGCTTGGCGAAGGCCAGATGTCCGAAATGCGGCGAAAAGTTCGGCAACCAGCCGCTCTACAAGCTCGCCGACGGGCCGTCCGAGTCCTGACCGCGGGGCGGGACGCGTCGCGGCCGAACTCACGTTTCGGTCGGGTGCGTCAACTTTTCTCCGCGGAGGCCGAAATCGGGGCGGGCTCCCGGGCGGCGGCGGGGGAGCGAACGATTCGCGGGGCGCGGGGGCTTGGGGCAACGTCGCCGCGGGCAGGGGTCGGCGAAGCCGCGGAGGAGCGTAAGATCATGCCGGCGGAGCGTTTACGCTGCCGAAACCGGGGTTGACACGAGCAGGGGACGCTTGACCCGGCCGCTGTAGGATTTACGGTTGTGAACCGGCGGACTGTCCGCGGGCGAACGCTTCGGACCGCAAACGTCTCCCCCTCACCCGCTCGCGGGGGGTTGACGAACCCCGGCCGAGCGTACGCTCGTACTTCGGGACGGACGCCCTATGCCCTCGCGCCCCGTCCCCCTTCCGCCCGCCCCCCTCTGATGTCGAACGGTCCGTCAGACCACGATTCGATGTACGGCGGGCAGCAGGGCGGCGACGATTTCAAGGAACAGGTCCGCCTCCGCAGCGACATCGTCCAGGTCATCGGCGAGTCGATCTCCCTCAAGCCCCTCCGCGGCGGGGCGGAACTGGCCGGCCTCTGCCCGTTCCACGACGACCGCAACCCCTCGCTGAAGGTCTACCCCGACCGCCAGACGTTCCGCTGCTGGTCCTGCGACACCGGCGGGGACGTGTTCAGCTTCGTGATGAAGTACGACGGGCTGGACTTCTACTCCGCCCTCAAGCATCTCGCCGGCCGCGCGGGCCTCGAGATGCCCCAGCGGTCCGGCCCCCGCCCGTCGAAGGACGGCCCGGACCGCGGCCGCCTGCTGGAGGTCCTGAAATGGGCCGACCAGCAGTGCCACGCCCTGCTGACCCGCAGCGCCGAGGGGAAACCCGCCCGCGAGTACCTCGCCGGCCGCGGCATTCACGCGGACCTCGCCAAGACGTTCGGCCTCGGCTACCACCCGCCGAGCTGGACCTGGCTGGTCGATCGGGCCAAAGGGCTGTTCGACAAAGAGGAACTGATCGCCGCTGGTCTGGCCGGCGAGAAGCGGGACGGCAGCGGCCTGCGGGACCACCCGCTGTTCCCCGGACGGGTGATCTTCCCGATCCGCGACGAACGCGGCCGCACGATCGCCTTCGGCGGCCGCCAACTGCCCGGCGACGACTTCGGCGGGAAGTACATCAACAGCTCTGAGGGCGTCCTCTTCCACAAGAGCAAGGTGCTCTACGGTCTGGACGTGGCCCGGGACGAGATCCGCAAGCCGACCTGCGACACCGCGCTGGTCGTGGAGGGCTACACCGACGTGCTCGCCCTGCACCGGGCCGGGTACGCCAACGTGGTCGCCACGCTGGGCACGGCCCTCACCAAGGAGCACGTCGGCGTGCTGCGGCGGTTCACCAACCGCATCGTGCTGGTCCTCGACGGCGACCGGGCCGGGCAGGACGCCGCGGAGAAGGCGTTGCAAAAACTGCTCGCCGAAAGCGTCGATCTGCGCGTTCTGACACTCCCCGCGGGAACCGATCCGGCGGACTTCGTGTCCGAACGGCCGGCGGAGTTCGGTGAGCTCGTCGCCGGGGCTCCCGAGGCGCTCGACTTCAAACTCTCCCGCGTGACCGCCCGTCACGGCGGGGACGCGTTGCAGGCCGGCGACGCGGCCACCAAGGAGATGCTCGAACTGCTCCGCACCGACCCCGGCCTCGCCGGCACGCGGCGGGGGGACCTCGTGCTGATGCGGACCAGCGAACGCTTCGGCGTGCCCGAACGCCGCCTGCGGGCCGATCTGAAGGCCCCCGCGCCCCAGCCCCCCCGCTTCGAGCCCGAACCGCCCCCGGAGCAGCGCCGGCCGCAGGAACCGCCGGTTCCCAAGCCCGTCGGCGACGACCTCGCCGAGGCCGAACTGCTGAAGATTTTGCTCACCCGGCCGGACCTGTTCCCCGCGGCTCACGCCGTCGTCGGCTCCGCCGACCTGCGGCACCCGGGCCTGCGGCGGCTGTTCGAACTCTGCGAGGACGCGGAGGAGCTGGACGGCGAAGTGACCCTGCCCGCGGTGCTGGACGCCGCGGCCCCGCGGGGCGATTCGCCGCTCAAACGCTTCGCCGTCGCCCTGATGGCCGAGGCCGACGCCCAGCAGCTCCGCGGGCGGCTGGACGGCACCGTCGCCGGCGGGCTCGTGGAGTCTGGCACGCGACGTGCAGCCTTTTCCCCCGACGGACTTGCGGCGGGCGCGGCCACGACGGCCCCCGTGCCGGTTCGTCCGGACAACGGCTCCCAGGAGGGGACCCCCGCTCATCGCGCGGCCGGCGGCGTGCCGCCGCTGCTCGCGCTGGCGTTGTCGGCGATCACCCGCCGGCGACGCGCCCGGCAGGCCCGCGGACAGCGGGCCGACCTCGCCCACGCCCCGGTCTCCCCCGGCGGCCTGGACGAGGCGACCCGCGCGCTGCTCCGCCGTCAGGCGGACCTGCACGCCGCCCGCCACGCCCGACCCGGCTAGCCCCCGGTTCCCCCGGCCAGTCGCCCGGCCGGGCGCCGGCCCGATTTCGCCCCGTTTTCCTTTGTCTCCCGCCGCCCCCGCCGCTCTCCCGCGGCGGTCCGATAGAACCCCGCCCCCCGAGACCCCTCCCATGCACCAGCTCAAAGAAGACATCAACGCCCTAGTCGAGAAGGCCCAGGAACAGGGCGGCGACGGGCAGGGGTGGGTGCTGTACCGGCAGGTCAACGACTATCTCCCGGACGAGGCCCCGAACCCGGAGAAGCTCGACCACCTGTTGGAGGCGTTGGACGCCCACGGGATCGACATCAAGCACGAGTTCGAGGTCGGCCTCCCCACGCCGGAGCGGGCCCGCAAGGCCCACCGCAAGCCGAAGGAATTGATCGGCGACGACAGCGGGAAAAAGATCGACGACCCGATCCGCATGTATCTCACCCAGATGGGCGAGATCCCCCTGCTGACCCGGGAGGAGGAGATTTACCTCGCCAAGACGATCGAGATCACCCGGAAGCGGTTCCGGCGGGAGTTCGTCAGCAGCGAATACGCGATGCGGGAATGCATCGCGATGTTGCAGAAGGTCAACGAGGGCAACCTCCCGTTCGACCGCACGATTAAGGTCTCCGTGACCGAGGGGCTGGAGAAGACGCAGATTCAGGGGCGGATGCCGCACAACCTGAAAACGCTCCAAGCGTTCGAGGGGCAGAACGAGGCGGACTTCCGCACGATCATGGACCCGAAGGCCTCCGAGAAGAAGAAGGCCGAGGCGAAGCACAACTGGGACTGCCGCAAGCGGAAGATGACCGTGCTGGTGGAGGAACTCTCCCTCCGCACGCAGAAGATCATCCCGATCATGAAGCGGCTGGAGCAGATCGACGAACGGATGCAGGCGATCGTTCGTCAGATGGCCAAGCTGAAGAACCTCAAGAGCGCCGCCGAGGAACGGGCGAACCTCCAGCGCGAGCTGGAAGATTTGCAGAATATGACCCTGGAGACCCCGGAGGGCCTGCGGGCGAAGTGCCGGCTGATCCGCCACCGCTTCGCCGCCTACGAGCAGGCGATGCGGGAGCTCTCCGGCGGCAACCTGCGGCTGGTGGTCTCCATCGCCAAGAAGTACCGCAACCGCGGGCTGTCCTTCCTGGACCTGATCCAGGAGGGCAACACCGGCCTGATGCGGGCGGTCGATAAATACGAGTACCGCCGCGGTTACAAGTTTAGCACCTACGCCACCTGGTGGATCCGCCAGGCGATCACCCGGGCGATCGCGGACCAGGCCCGCACGATCCGCATCCCGGTGCACATGATCGAGACGATGTCCAAGCTGCGGAAGGTCGCCAAGGCCCTGCTGCAGGAGTACGGCCGCGAGCCCACCCTGGAGGAGACCGCCGAGGCCGCCGGCATCACGCTGGAGGAGACGAAGCGGGTGATGAAGATCAGCCGTCACCCGATCTCCCTGGACCGCCCGGTCGGCGAATCCGAGGACAGCTACTTCGGCGACTTTATCGAGGACGAAAGCTCCGACAGCCCGGTCAACGCGGCCACGACGGAGATGCTGAAGGACAAGATCGACGTCGTCCTGAAGACCCTGACCTACCGCGAGCGGGAGATCATCAAGCTCCGCTACGGCCTGGGCGACGGCTACACCTACACGCTGGAAGAGGTCGGCCGCATCTTCAAGGTGACGCGGGAACGCGTCCGCCAGATCGAGGCGAAGGCCGTCCGCAAGCTGCAACACCCGATCCGCAGCAAGCAGCTGAAGGGCTTTATGGACGTCGTCGGCGCCGCCGCCCCCGGCGAGTGAGGCCAAGGTGAACGAGAACTGCGATCGTGAGGGAGCCGGCTCC
>NZ_JBINJD010000011.1:0-62600 GCF_043951915.1 Alienimonas sp. DA493
GGGGCGCGGCCCCCGGCGTTCCCGCATTTCCCCCGTCGTCACCGCCCCCCGCCGCAGAGTCCCATGAAGTTTTCGCTCGACGGACTGAAAAACGCGAACTGGAAGCAGCTCGCCGCGGACCACGCGGAGAAGGCCGGTCTGGTCGTCGCCGTGCTCGTGGCGGGGCTCGTCCTCTACTCCGGCGTCTCGAAGGGACGCTACACGGAGAAGGACCCCAACGACGTGATGCAGGACCTGGACGCCCAGCGGCGGGCGTTGCAGGTCAGCTCCTGGACGGCGGAGCGGCGGGCGGAGGACATTCCGGAGTTCGACGTCGCCGCCGAGGCCGAACGCGTCATGGAGACGATGAACCCGGGCGAGACGGCCTGGCCGAAGTCCTTCCTGGTCCCGCTCTATCCGATCCAAGAAAAGGGCAGCGAACCGACCTGGCTGCCGGTCGAGGACGTGATCGTCGACTACCTCGCCCTGCCGGTGCGTCTGGTGCCGGAGGACGAGTTAAACGACCCGACCTCCGAGGACGGCAGCCTGCTGGACGGCGAAGAGGAGGAGCCGGGCGAGTTCGAACTGAACCTCAGCGGCGCCGGCGGGGTTCCCCGGGGCTTCGGCGGGTTCGATTTCGAAGGGTCGTCCAGTGAGGGGTACGGGGAAGAGCGGGATGGGTCGTACGGGGAAGAGCGGGATGGGTCGTCGGCGCAATACGGCGAGGGCGGATACGGCCGCGGGAGAGGCATGTTCGGCAGCGAAATGGATATGGAGAGCGGCATGCCGTTCTCCGGCGAGGAGGGCGAGTACGGCAACCCCGCCACGATCAACGCCCGCGGCAAGGGCGTGAAGATGGCGGCGGTCCGCGGCGTGTTCCCCTTCCGCCGTCAGGTGCAGGAAATGGCCCGCTCCATGAATATTTCCATCACCGAAGCGAAGGCCCGGTTGGAGTTCCTCGACCTGCAGGTCGAGCGGCAGCGGATTTCCTCCGGCGCCAACCCCTACAGCGAAGACTGGGAACCCGTCGACCGCGAGGCCGCGCTGGAACTGCTCGGCGAGGATCTTTACGCCTCCACGGGGCAGCCGATCGAGGTGGTCTCCCCCGCGCTGACGGACCCGTCGCTGACGATGCCGCTGTTCACCCCGGCCTACGGCACCTGGGATAAACGGCCGGCCTCGCACCCCCGCCTCAAGGAGTTCGACCTCACCCGCGAGGACCCGGTCCTGCGGCAAAAGATTGAGGAACGGCTCCGCGAGGAGGCCGTCGTGCAGGAAGAGGTGCAGGCCGCCGCCGGCCCGGAAAAACGCAGTTGGATTCCGCAGCGGGCCCAGCGTTACGACCGCGGCGCCGCGATGCGGGCGATCGTCGACCGCGGCCCGGCCGAAGGCGAGGAGAAGGACCCGGTGCGGGCGGCGCTGGAGCGGCTGAGCGCCGCCGACGTGCTGTTGCTCACCCGGTTCTTCGACGTCGCCGTCGAACCCGGGCAGGCCTACCGCTACCGGATGCGGGTGCAGGTCGCCAACCCGAACTTCGGCCTCGGCGCCGCGGACGTCTCCGACCCCTCCGCGCTGGAGGGCGAAACCCGCTGGACCCCCTGGAGCGAGCCCAGCGCGGTCGTCTCCATCCCGCCGGACGAACTGGCCTACCTCACCGCGGTCTACCCCAACGAGAACGGCGTCCTGCCGGAGGCCCGGCTGGAGGTGACGGAGTACTCCCGCGAGTACGGCACGCTCGTCGCCAAGGACACCCGCGTGGACGCCGGCGACCTGCTGGTGTTCGAGGAGCGCAACACCTACACGCTGGACCCGTTCAAGCAGGAGAAGAACGAGAAGGCGACCTACCCGTTCGTCACCGAGCACGTGGTGATCGGCGTGGACGCCCTGCCGGACGGAGCCGCCGCGTTCCACCCGGACCTGAACCTCGGCAACCGCAACCTGCCGCCGGGCCGCGTCCTGCTGATGCTCGACACCGGCTCCGTCCGGGAGATCGACGCCGGCCTGGAACTCCAGCGGCAGGCGGTGGCGAAAAGCGTGGCCCAGGAACGGGAGGGCTTGGGACCGCAGATGACCGACGTCAACGCCCCCAAACCGGATCCGGCCGACGAGTACCGAGAATTCGGCGAGTCGTACTTCCGCGGGTCAAGCGACTGAGGCGGTTGGGCGTCGGCGGGATCCCGTCCGGCCTGGGCGCTCGAGGACCGGGCGGACTCGGGTTTCGGGCGGATTCCGGTAAGCTTTCGCCCCGGATTCCGTTCCCGCGCTTCGCCCATGATCATCACCCTCGACGGCCCGGCCGGCTCCGGCAAAAGCACCGTCGCCCGCCGGCTGGCCGACGAACTGGGCTTCCGGTTCCTCAACACCGGGGCGATGTATCGGGCCGTCGGGCTGTTGTGCGAACGGGCCGGGACCGATCTGAGCGACGGCGAAGCCTGCGGTCGCACCGCGGCGGCGGCCCGGCTGGAGCAGACCGGCGACCGCCTGTCGGTCGACGGGGAGGACTGGACCGAACTGGTCCGCACCCCCGCCGCCGGCGCCGCGGCCAGCGCCGTGGCGGTGCACCCGCCGGTGCGGGCCGCGTTGGTCGCCCTGCAGCGAAAGGTCGGCGAGGCGGGCGACACCGTCACCGAGGGCCGTGATCAGGGCACGGTCGTGTTCCCGCATGCCGCTCTGAAGGTGTTCCTCACCGCCGACGCCGAGGCCCGGGCGGAGCGCCGCCGGTTGGAGCTGCTCGCCGCGGGTCGGGACGTGCCGCTCGCCGAGGTGCTGGCGGAGGTGACGGGCCGGGACGAGAAAGACGAACGGCGGGCCGCCGCCCCGCTGAAGCCGGCCGCGGACGCGGTGCGATACGACACGACGGACAAACCGCTGGAGGCGGTCGTGGCGGACCTGGTCGCCCTGGCCCGCCGGCGCGGCGCCTGATCCCCCGCGGCGCCTGATCCCCCGCGGCGCCTGATCCCCCGTGCTCCCGGTCGGAAGGCCGCCATGAACCGCCGTCAGTTCGCCCGCCGCTCGGCCGGCCTCGCCGCGCTGCTCGCTGCGTCCGGCCGCGGTTTCGCCCAGGACCCGCTCGCCCGGGGCGCGGAGGCCGAAGACCCGTTCGCCCCGGGGGCCGACCCGTTCTCCCCGGAGCCGGTCACGGGGGCGATCGTTCTGCCGGCCAGCCCCGCCGCGGCCTTCCGCCGGCCGGACGTGAAGCCGTTCCCGGCGGACGACCCGGACGAGGACGACCCGGCGGGCGACGAACCGGTCGCGACGCTGCCGCCGGACGATCTGCCGTCCGGCGGGCGGGCGCCGTTCGGCTGGCCGGCGTTCGCCGCCTATCCGGCGGGGCCGCGGGTTCCCGGCTGGGGCACGACGACGCTGCGGTTCCCCCCGCTGCCGGAGGGGCGCCGGACGACCGACGTCGCCGCGGTCCGGTTCGCCCTGGCGATGGGCGCCCCGGCCGCGGGCGCCGTCGGCGTGCATTCGCCGGTCACGGGCTCGCTGCGGGGCGCCGTCGACGTGCGGTTCGCCCCGCCGCTGCAACTGTTCTCGGTGCCGCTCTCCTCCGTTGGCGGAGAGGCGGCCCTCCGCGAGGGGCTGGCCCTGCGGGTCGTCGGCGGCCCGGAGACGCTGTGGGTCCTCGGCGCCGAGTACGACAGCGTGGAGATCGAGGCCGCCGTCGAGGAGGCGGACGCCGGGGCGCTCCACGTGCCGCTCGAATTGCGGCCGCACCTGCTCGTGCTCGGGGCGGACGACGCGTGGACGGAGTTCTTCCGTCGGCTGGACTCGCTGGCCACGTTGCAGCCGTTCGGATGGCGGGAGGGCGCCGTGCTGGACGGGCTGCTGGACCTCGCCGCGCTCCCGGAGCGGGCCGCGCTGCGGGAAACGGCCCGCCGTCATCTGGCGCTGTTCCTCACCGGCGGACCGGGCACCGCCGCCGTGCCCCCGCCCGGCCCGCTGGCGCCGCCGGGGGCCACCCTCGCGGACGCCCCGGACGCCGCTCCCTTCGCGGCCCTGGCCCGCCTCGCCCCGGACCACCCGCTGCTGGACGCCCTGCGGCAGCGCTGGCTCGCCGGCCCGCCGGTCGGCCCGACGCCGCCGGCCGGTCCGGTCCCGCCGGGAGCGGCCGAGACGTCCGCCGCCGCGGGGCTCCTCGCCGTCGCCTATCCGATGGCGGCGTTGGGGCGGGCGCGGGGAAATGAGGAACTGACGGCGGCGGCCCTGCGGGCACTGCGCAGTCGCCTCGCCGACCCTGAGGGGGGCGACGAGGACGACCCGGCGCCGCTCCGCGTCCGCCGCCGGATGCTCCGTCTGTTGGGGGCTGCCCGCACGCTCGCGGCCGTGGGCGAGAGGGAAGACGCCGCCGATCTGGTCGCCGCGTTCCGTCGGCTCGCTGACGCGGCGCTGAACCGTTTCATGTCGGAAGAGCCGTTCTCCGCCGAGCCGGCGGACGGTTCCAAACCGGCGCCGGGGCCGGGGCTGACGAACGCCGTGGGGGTCGCGGCGGCGTGGGCGATCGGCGTGAAGGCGGGGTGGCTGGGCGAGGAGCACGCCGCCGCCGCGGACGCCGTGCGGGAGGCGCTGACGGACCGCCTCACCCCGGACGGATTCCTGTTCGAATCCCCGCCGCCGGGCGGTCCGGGGGGCGTGGCGCTCGACACGACCGCGATGGGCCTCGCCGCCCAACTGATCGCCGCCCGGGAAACGACGCCCGCCGCCGCCCCGGCGCCGGTCCCCCTCACCGAGCCCGCCCCGGCCCCGCTGCCGTTGGATTGAGTGGCGAAAGAACGGTGCGGTTCGCCGCGGATTCCCTCCCATACCAGCCCGGAGCGCAAGCTCCGGCCGTGCGTCCGCCGAGGGCCTGACGGCCGATACTTGCGCATCGGGTTGGGAGACAGAGTCCGCAGGACCGCCGGCCCTACCGGCAGACGACTGCGGGGCGAACGGTCAGGGGGGAGGTCACCGCGGCTTTGAGGCCGCCGCGGGCGGTGACGGTCAGCTCCGGCCGGGCGGGGCCGGGGTCGACGGCCCGGGCGATGAAGGAGGCGGTCCGCACCTCGCCCGGTTCCAGTTCGCCCAGCAGACACCGCACGACCTTGCCGTGCGGATGCCGCAGGCGGTCGGGCACCGGGCAGTCGATCGCGACCGCCTCCGCGGGGCCGGCGCCCTCGTTGGTGACGGTGACGGTCAGCCGCACGTCCTCCCCGGCCCGCACGCCGCGGGGGCCGGCCAACACGACCCGCAGGCGGGGGGCCGCGGCGGTCGGTTCCGGCTCGGCGGGCGCCGCGGCCGGCTCGGGTTCGAGGGCGGGCTCCGGCTCGTCTTCGGGCTCCGGCTCGGGGCGGAGGATCTGGGCGGGCTGGATTGCCGGATCCGGCAGCGGCTGCGGTTCCCAAGCCGGTTCCTCGATCGGTTCTTCGAGGGCGGGTTCGTCGAGCGGCTCCTCCGGCGGGAGGTCGGCCGGTTCGGCGGGGAAGTCGAAGTCGTCCACCACCGGCGGGTCGGAGGGCCAGTCCGGCTCCCAGCGATCGACCGGCTCCGGCTCCGGCTCCGGTTCCGGTTCCGGTTCCGGGGGGGCCATGACGACGGTCGTCCCGGCGACGGCCCAGCGGCCGGTCACGCGGGCGTCGGTGGTGAAGGCGACCTCCTCGCCGTGCTCCCCGGCGCCCGCCCCGGGCAGCGGGTGCACGGTGACGGTCAGCTGCCGGACGGCCCCCGGCGGCAGCGAGGCGAGTTCCCAGGTGAGAATCCCCCCGCCGAGGCCGGGGCCGGCGGCGAGGTCGGCGGCCCCGTCGGCGGCCCCGTCGGCGCCGGGGAGGAAGGAGGCGGGAGGCGCGGCGTCGGTGACGCGGACGCCAGGGCCGACGGCCTCCTCCAGCACGGCGGTCGCGGGGGCGTCGCCCTCGTTCTTCACCCACAAATCATAGGTGTAGGGAGCGCCGAGCGTCGCCGTCCCGGGGGCCGACCGGGTGACGGTCAGCCCGGCGCCCGCCGCGGCGGGCACGCCGTCGGCCGGCAGGTCGGGGTCGGTGGGCTCCGCGCCGGCCGGCAGGCTGGCGGCGCCCCAGCGGTCGCCGGACGGGGCGTCGGCGGGGACATCGCCGAAATCGTCCGGGAAGCCGGGGTCGAACGAGGGATCGCTCGCCCCGCTATCGGCAGGGAGCGAACCGGGGGGCACGCCGATGTACTCCGGCGGCAGAGCGGGGGCGGCCGGTTCGCTGCGGCGGCGTTCCTCGTCCCACCCGCCGGGGTCGGCGGGCAGCGGGGTGCGGACCGGGGCGGCGACGGCCTCGGAGGGCGTCTCGTCGTCCGGGGGCTCGTAGCCGGGCAGGTCGTCGCCGAAGTCCGGCTCGGCCCGTCGCAGGTCGATCGTCAGCGCCGGCAGCGGGCGGACGTAGCTCTCCGGGGCCGGCTCGTGGGCGAACTCGCCCATCTCGTCGAGCCCCGCGAGCGGGTTGGGCAGGCCGCCGAACAGGTCGGCGTCGCTCTGTTGCGTGGGGTCGGACTGGCCGCGGGCGATCCGGGTGGCGTCCGGGTCCTCCGCCGCCGACGGGTCGCCGCCGAACAACTCCGCATCGAACAGCTCGTCGGCGGGGTCGTCGAAGTCGTCCCGCTCCGGTTCGAGGGCGGCGTCGGGCACGGGGGAGAGGGCCCGCTCGCCGGATTCCACCGTCTTCGGACCGAGGGAGGCGACCGGGCTGACCTCCGCGACGGCCGGTTCGTCCCATAGAAACAGCAGCGAGGTGAGGAACAGCCCGCACATCCCGGTGCCGATCCCGAACCACCAGGCGCGGTCGTCGTTGCGGCCGGTGGGGCGGAACAGGCTGTCGAACCGCGTCGCCTGGGCCTGCGTCCAGGCCAGGCCGCGACCGGTGCGGTCGCCGACGGCGGACAACTCCGCGGCGAACTCCTCCTTCGCCCCGGCGACCGCCGCCCCCGCGCCGGCGGCGGCGAGGGCCAGGGCGCTCCGCCAGTCGTTGCGGAACTCGCGGACCCAGGTCCGCACCGACGGCCACCGCCAGATCGGGTTGAGGTCCGCACAGGTCGGCACCGTGAAGGCGACGTGCGGGCTGAGGACCTCGGCGGCGCTGAACGGGATCCGCGTCGGCCGGCTCCGCAGGTCGCGGAACGTCAGCGTGACGGCCCGGGTCGCGCGGTAGTCGACGTGGCTGATCCACATCCCGACCAGGCGCGGGAAATCGACCAGCCAGAGCAGCGCCGGCTTGCTGTCCGTCGCGGCGTTCGGCCCGACGGTGTTGTACCGGTGCCCGTACGCCGTGAGGTTCTGCCGCAACTGGCGGCGGAACCGGCGGTAGCCCCGCAGGGCCCAGGCGACGGGGCCGTCCCGCCGGACCTCCCGCGGCGTCCGCAGGGAGTACCCGCGGCGGGCCTCGGCCGCGTCCAGGGCGGAGCGGGCGGCGACCGTCGGCGTCCGCCCGGCCGGAGCCGCGACGGGGGCCGCGGCGGGGCGGGGCGTGCGGGGGGCGGGGGCGTCTTCGTCCTCGTCCGGTTCGTACGCCGCCGCGGCCAGCGCGGGGTTCATCCGGGGCGTGCCGAGCCCCCGCCGGGCCGGAGAGATCCCGCGACCGGGGCTCGCGGGCTCGTCGTCCTCGTTGTCGTCGTCCCAGGCGGCGTCGGCGTCTGTCTCCCAACGCTCCTCGGGCCAGTCCCGTTCCTCCTCCGGCTCCGCGACCGGCGCCTCGTCGCGATCCCGGCGGCGGGCGCGGATCAGCTCGTCGCGGCGGCGCTCGTACTCGGCGAGGGCGTCCGCGAGGGTGCCGCCGTCGACCGGCTCCTCCGACGGGGCCGAGGCGGCGTCCCGGTCGGCGCGGGATTCGTATTCCGCCCACGGCTCCCGATCGTCGCGGGGCGGTTCCGGAACGTTCCGGGGGACGTCTTGCGGGCGCTCGGACCCGCCGGGGCGGCGACGGCGGCGGCGGCGGTCGGACACGGGCGGTCGTCCTTGACCGGGAGGAAAGCACGCCGCCGGTGAGGGCGACGCGGGGCGGTTCGACGGGCGGGTTCCTTCGCCCACGAACCGTTTCCATACCACATCCCCCCCGCCCGCGGAAGGGGGTCGTCTCGGGAGCCCGGGGCGGACGACGGCGGCGACCCGTCCCACGTCCGGGCGGGGGGCGACGTAGGAACGGACGCGTCGTCGTGCGGGGCGATCGGTCGTGACCGTCCGGGGCCGGCGATCTACACTGCGGTCCGCCCCCCTCGCCCCGGCTCTCCGGACGAAGTCCCATGCCCGCTCGCTCGCTCGTCGCGGTCGCCCCCCGGTTGCTGTCCGCCGTCCTCGTGCTCTGCGGCCTCGCGGTGGGCGCCTCGCCCGCGGTCGGGCAGAGCCTCAGCGACGTCTTCGACCTGCCGACCGCGAAGCAGGAACGGCTGAAGATCTCCGCGGAGTTCGTCGACGCCGACGGCGACGCCCTCGCCGAGGCCCCCGCGGCCGGGGAGACCGTCACGCTGGCGATCACCGCCCGCATCCCCGAGGGCTTCTACCTGCTCAGCCAGACGAGCCCGGCCGGCATGCCGGCGAAGTTCCGGCTGACGGAGACGGCCGGCCTCGAACCGGCCGGCGACGGCTTCACGCCGGGCCGCGAACCGAAAAGCGAACTCGACCCCGGCTACGGCGGGGTGGTGGAGAAGTTCACTGAGGAGGTCACCTGGACGCGGCCGTTCGCGGTCGCGGAGGACGCCGCCGGCACCCTGCGGATCGCGGGGGAACTGCGGGGCTCCTATTGCAGCGCCGGCGTCGGCGGGGCGTGCATCCTGCTGGGCAAGGGGGACGCGGCGTTCGAGGCGGAACTGTCCGCCGCCGAGATGACGCCCGGCGAGAACGAACCGGTCGCCGCCGCCGAGCCGGCCGCCCAGCCGGACTCCGCCGTCGAGTCCGGTGACGCCGAGGAGACGTTTGCGTTCGCGGAGATCCCGCAGGTTCGCGGCAAGGACGGGCCGGTCGCGCTGCACGCCTTCCTGCCGGCCGGCGCCGCGGTCGGGGAGACGGTCGACCTGACCGTCACGCTGACGATCGACGAGGCGTACCACGTCTACGCGATGACGGATCCCGGCTCCGTCGCTCTGCCGACGACCGTGGAGGTCGACGCCGCCGGATTGGCGCCGCGGGGCGAGTTCGCCCCCTCCGAGCCCGCCGAGACCGTGGAGCGGGCCGGCGGCGTCACGCTGCGGGAGCACCACGGCGAAATCACGTTCACCCGCCCCTACGAGGTGACCGACGCCGCCTACGGCCTGCGCGCTGCGGTCCAGTATCAGGCCTGCACCGATCAGACCTGTCTGCCGCCGAAGACCGTGCCGTTCACGCTCGGCGCTGCGCCGGCGGAGACGGACGGCGACGCGGCCGTCGCCGGGCCGCCCGCGGTCGTTCCGCCGGCGGGGCCCGCCGGGGACGTGGAAGCGGGCGAGGCGTTGGCTGATTCGTTTGTGTTGGAAAAGAGCTGGATCGAAGAGGCCGGCGTGTGGTGGGCGCTGCCCTGGGCCTTCCTGGGCGGGCTGATCCTGAACTTCATGCCCTGCGTGCTGCCGGTGATCGCGTTGAAGGCGATGAGCTTCGCCAAGCAGGCGGGCGAGAGTCGGGCGCGAGTGCTGGCGTTGAACCTCTGGTATTCCGCCGGCGTGCTGTGCGTGTTCCTGGTGTTCGCCCTGCTGACGCTGGGGCTCGGGGCGTTCATGAACGTCGAATCGTTCGGCTGGGGCGATCAGGTGAACTCCAACACGGGCAAGGTGATCTCGCTCACGCTGGTGTTCGCGCTGGGGCTGTCGATGCTGGGGCTGTACGAGATTCCCGTGCCCGGCCTGGTGGGCACCGCCGCCGGGGCGAGCGGACATCGGGAGGGCGCCCTCGGGGCCGTGTTGGGCGGCGTGTTCACCACCCTGCTGGCGACGCCCTGCACCGGGCCGTTCATCGGCGTCGTGGGCGCCTTCGCCGTGTCGCTGGCGGATTCCAACCCGCTCGGCAGCGTGGCGTTGTGGCTGGCGATCGGCCTCGGCTTCGCCAGTCCGTACCTGCTGATCGCCGCGGTACCCAGCGCCACCAAGCTCCTGCCCCGGCCGGGCGACTGGATGGTGCGGTTCAAAGAGTTCGGCGGCTTGCTGCTGCTCGGCACGGCCCTGTGGTTGCTCCAGGGCGTGCGGCCGCTGGAATTGTGGCTGCCGATCCTCGTCGGCCTGCTGGGCCTGGCGATGGGGTTGTGGATCGTCGGCCGGCTGATCCGGCACAACGACTCCTTCAACCGCAAATACGGCATGCGGATCGTCGCCGCCGGGGTGACGGCGGCGGTCGTTTATCTCGCCGTGCAGATCGCCCCGGAGGGCGGCCTCAACGCGACCGCCGTGGCGGAGCGCGAGGAGGGTTGGGAAGAATTCGACGTGGAGCGCCTGAACGAACTGCGGGCCGCCGGCCGCACGGTGCTGGTCGACTTCCGCAGCACGATCTGCCCGAACTGCGACATCAACGAGGCGACTGCGATCGACACCGTCGCGGCTCACGAGGCCTACCGCGAATTGGACATCGTGCCGATGAAGGGCTGGATCGACCTGTCGCCGGAAGCCTACGAGTGGATGAACAAGCTCGGCGGCATCGGCGTGCCGCACCTCGCCGTTTTCCCCGGCGACCGGCCGAACGACCCGGCGGTGTATAACGGCGTCATCACCCAGCAGGCGTTCCTCGACATGCTGGAGGAAGCGGCCGGCAAAAAGTTGCCGGGCGACCCCGTCCGCACCGCGGCCGCGAAGTAGCGGCCGAGGGAAGGAATTATTTATCCCGACTTCTTCCCGGTCCTCCCCTCTCCCTTGAGGGAGAGGGGCCGGGGGTGAGGGTGACGCACGGTTCGCCCGCTGCCGCTCTCTGCGGTGAGGTGTCTGACGGAGAGTCGGCGGACTGTGAACAGCGTTCGGGCATCACTGCCCCCTCACCCCCGACCCCTCTCCCCCAAAAGGGGGCGAGGGGGGACGAGCGGGTTGATGGCGTACGCGGCGGGCCTTACTGGTCCAGTTTCCGCACGGACACCCGGCGGATCAGGTACTTGTTATAAACGTCGCCGTCCGACTCCAAAATGAAGTTGAAGCCCCAGTAGTTCACGAACTGCGGGTCGTCGATCCGCCAGGTTTTCGTGTGCCATTGCGTGTTGTCCGGCACCGTGTACCAGCCGCCGGCGGTTTTGAAGCCGTCGGGAGATTCGTAGACGAGTTTGAAGCCGGAATTCACGTTCTCCGGGTTCCGCCGCACCTCGACGGTGATTTCGATCGGCGTCGACTCGTAGGAGAGGAAGTGCGGATCGACGATGAACACGTTCCCGCCCGGCACGTTGCCGGCCCGGGCGGAGCCGCCGTAGGCAACGACCGCCTCGGTGAGGCCGGCGGCGGAGCGGGTGTGCAGGCCGCGTTCGACGACCTCCTCGCCGAACTCCAGGAACACCTCGTCTGCCGCCGCGTACTCGGCCGGGCTGCCGGGGTCGTTCCCGCCCCAGGGGAAGGGCTCGCCGCGGTTCGCCTTCGCCCGGTCGATCAGGGCCGGCGGCGGGTCCAGCACGAGGGCGGGGGCCGTCGTCAGCTCCAACGAACGCTGCGTCGTCATGTGCCCGGTCAGCGGATCGACGACCCGGACGTCCCGGCCGAAGTCGTAGCGGTCGGACACGCCGGCGTCGCCCCAGGTGGCGAGGACCGGGCCGTCGGCGCCGTCGAACAGGAAGGCATGGTGGCGGTCGTTTAAGAGGACCCACCCGAGCGGTTGCGGGCGTTGGCCGAGTCGGTCGATGAGCGTGGCGAGCGCCGTATACGCCGGGCGGGCGACGCCGTTGCGGTCCAGCAGGCCCATCGGCCCGCTGTCGCCGTCGCGGCCCTCGAACCATTGAATGCACTCCACGCCGGAGGCGATCCCCATCACGTAGGCTTTGACCAGCGCATGGGCCTGGACGTCTGCCCCCTTATTCTCCGCGTTGACGCCGAGTTCGGTATAGACGATCGGCACGTCCGCCTTCGCCGGGTTCTGAGCGGCGAGCATCTTGCGCACGACCGGGACGACGTTCATGAACACCGCCTCCGTGCCGGCGTTTTCGGCGACGCCGTCCAGCGCCTCGTAGGGGTGCAGGACGATATAGTCGAAGTGGTCCTTCGCCCCCGCGAGAATCACTTGTTCCAGGTAGTTGATATGGGCCGACTTGGCCGCCAATCCGATTTGGCAGTCCGGGTCGACGGCCTTCGCGGCGTCGTGGGCGGCGACGACCAGTTTGGCGTAGTCGGCGGGCGTCTGGTCTTCGCCGGTGAAGTTCGGCGGTTCGTTCCAGACTTCGTAGCGCCGCACCCGGCCCTTCAGGCGCCTCGCTAATTGGGTGACGTAGTTCGACCAGCCCGCCACGTTGTTGACCGGCAGATGCCCCGGCGGGTCGGCCTCGTTCCAGCGGGGATTGCCGAGCAGCAGGGCGCCGTATTGAAAGCCCCGCTTGTCCAGATACTCCATCTGGGCGTCCAGCGCCGTCCAATCGAAGACGCCCGGCTCCGGCTCGACGGCGTTCCAACTCGTGTGGGGCGTGCGGTAGACGTGCAGGTCGATCGCCGCCATCTGCGGCATCCAGCGGGCAAGGTCCTCCGCCGACCGGCCGTTGACGTGGCAGGACCCAATCCCGAAGGGGCTCCACCCCACCGCGGCCCCGGCGGGCGGGGCCGCCGGGGCGGGGCGGTCGTCAATCACGCCGACGGCGGCGAGCAGTACGGTCGCGACGAGTCCCGCGGGACGGCGGCGGGGCATCACAATCTCCGGGCGAGGCGGAACGGGCGAGAGCTTCGACCCGTCATTCTATCCGCCCCCCCGCCGCGTTACCCGGCCGGGGCGTCGGGCCACAGGCGGCCGCTGAGGCGGTCGCAATGCCGCACGAGTTCCCGCAGCTCCGGGGTGTCCGGGGAGTCGCTTTGATAGAAGGCGACGCCGGGCATCTGGGGATAACGGTCTTTGATCTCCTCCGCCCGCTCCGTGAGCTGCTCCGGGGAGAGCCGCTGGCCATGGATGTGAGGCTCGTCGGTGATGTGGCCGAAGCTGAAGATCGTATTGTCCAGCGTGCCCGCCGCCGCGGCCTCCTCGCAGCGTCGCAGGCAGGTCGTCCAGGCGAGGTAGGCCCCCGGGCCGAAGCGTTCCGGCGTGTGGGTGTAACCCTCCACGATCGCCAGATCGACGACGCCGTCTTTGATTAATTTGACCAGCGGCTCGCGGAGGTCCGTGTACCAGACGCAGAGGAACAGGTCCGGGTCGGCCTCCTTGGCGGCCCGGAGTCCGTCGGCGAGGTACTGCTCCACCCCGGGCCGCTGCGGCGGGACCCATTCGTCGATCGCCACGCCGGGGCCGACGAATGGTTGCCCGAGGTGCGAGGAGGTGCGGGCCGGCGGGGCGAGTTCCGTCGTCCAATAATCGGAGTTCTCCGCGAACGGGTTTTGCGTGCCGTAGACCCAGCGGAGGCCGGTGCGACCGGTCAGTTCGCACAGGGCCGGGTCGAGCCAGCCGCTGGCGTCGATCGTCATGTGCCGGTACAGGCTCATGTCGCGGTGGAACTGCCGGGGCTGGAACCAGACCCGGTACGGCGGCCGCGGCCGCTGGGCGGGGCGGAGTTCCGAGGCGCGGGCGGCGCCGAGCCCCCCGAGGGTCAGGGCGCCGGCGGAGAGGCCGAGCAGGTCGCGACGATCGAGCATGGAAGTTCCGGGAGCGGACGGCGGGCGGAGAGGTTAGCGAACGGGAGCCTCCGGCGCCGCGATGCAGCGCAGGGCGTCGGCGGGCCGCAGGGACAGCCGGCCGTCGACCGCGGCCGGGCTGGCCCGGACCAGGCCGGGCGTTTCGTTGCGGACCTGAACCGCCAGATCGTCCCGGGACGCGGCCCGGTCGACGACGTGCGTCGCGCCGCTTTCGGCCGGGGCGGAGACCCGCCCGCCGGATTTGGGGGGCGCAGCGGGGCGAACGTCGGTCACCCGCCGGGGGGAAGGCCGCGGGCGAGGGCGGCCGTCGCCCAGGCGGCGCCCCAGTAGGAGGCCGTCTCCGTCACCCGGCCGCGGCCCTTCTCCTTCGTCCCCCGGACCGCCCAACTGCCGTCCGGCCGCTGCGAATCGACGAGGAACCGGCGGGCGGCGAGGGCGGCCGGGTCGCCCGGCGGCACGCCGGCTTCGAGCAGGGCGAACAGGGCGAGGCCGGTCCCCAGGGCGTCGCTCTGTTCGTCCGTCAGCCAGCCCCAACCGCCGTCGGGCCGCTGGTTGGTTTTCAGGTCGGCGATCAGGCGGTCCCGCGCCGCCGGCTCGTCGCGGGCGGCGGCGAGCAGCAGGCGGGCGGCGAGCGGTTCGACGCTGACGGGCGTCGGGGCCGCGTCGGCGAACGCGGCGGCCCGATCGACCGCCGGGTCGGCGGCGTCCGCCCCGTGCAGGGCGAGGGCGATCCAGAGGGCGGAGGCGACTTCGGTTTCCGCCTTCGGCCGCTTCTGCATGGGCAGTTGTCCGCCGGCGTCCCAGCCGCCGTCCTCCCGCTGGCCGTCCCGCAGCAGGGCGACCAGCGCCGCCCGCTGTTCGGCGTCCGGCACGGCGCCGGGGGCCAGCAGCAGTTGGGCGACGCCCTCCCGGTTGCCGGCGCCGGCGGGCGGGCCGTCGTCGGTCTCGGCGAGCGACGCCATCGCCGCCCACGCGGCCCGCTCCTCGAACCGCCCGTCCCCGGCCGCTCCGCTCTGGGCGGCGACCCCCAAGGCCCACAGCTGATTGCCGACGCGGTGGCAGGAGACGCAGTCCTTCTGCTCGATCCAGCGGTCCCCGGCCGTTTGCAGGTACGGGACGGCCCGCTCCACGGCGGCCCGGGCGGCGGCGGCGTCCGCGGGGGCCGATTCGTCGGGCAGAACAGCGGTCAGGGCGAGGAGGGCGGCGAGCACGGCGGAACCTCGGCGGAAACGGGCGGCGCCGCCTCATGATATCCGATCCCCAACCCCGGCGCGGCGCCGGGTGCGGTGGTGCGGCCGGGCGCGGATGGGAACGATGGGGTCGCCCGCCCGCTTTCCCCGGTCTTCCGATGCCGCGCTCGCCGCTCCCGACCTTCGTTCTGCTCTCGGCCCTGCTGGCCGGGGCGTCCCCCGCCCTCGCCGACGGGCCCGCCGTTCCCCCCGCCGGCTGGACGCAGGGCCGCGTGCTGACCGACGACGGCGCCCGCCTGAACTACTGGCGGACCGGCGGCGACAAACCGCCCCTGGTCCTGCTGCACGGCTTCTCCGACGACGGCCTGTGCTGGACGGAGGTCGCCTCCAAGCTGGAGGCGGACTTCGACGTGATCATGACCGACGCCCGCGGCCACGGCCTCTCCGACCCGCCGGCCGCCGACGACCCGATGGCCGCCCAGGTGCGGGATATCGGGACCGTCATCGAGGCGTTGGGACTGAAGGACCCGATCGTGATGGGGCACTCGATGGGCAGCGCCTCCGCGGCGGCGTTCGCCGCCGCCTCGCCGGACGTGCCGCGGGCCGTCGTGCTGGTCGACCCCCGCCTGACCCCCTGGCCGCAACGCCGCGGCGGCGGGAACGACGACGGCGACGCCGCCGACCGCGAACGCCGGGCGATGCGGCAAATCCTCGACCGCAACAACACGCCCTACGAGGACCTGCTCGCCCAGTGCCAGCGGCAATCCCCGGGCTGGTCGCGGACGGAGTGCGAATACTGGGCCCGCTCCAAGCGGCTCTACCACCCGCACCTGGCAAGGCGGAGCGGGGGCGAGCGGAAGTCGATGGGCGAGTTGTTCCAGACGATCACGGCCCCCACGCTCATCCTCAAAGCCGACGCCTCCGCCGAGGAACGGGCCGAACATCAGGCGGTCGCCGACGCCCTCGCCGCCGGCCGTCTGGTGCACATCCCGAACGCCGGCCACAGCGTGCACCGCGACGAACTGGAGCGGTTCCTGGCGGAACTCGACGCGTTCCTCGACGGGCTGAAATAGGCCCGAGCACGAAGCGTCCCGGACCCTCCGAGAAGCCGGGACGCCGGCGGCGCCGGATGCGGGGCTCAGTCGTCGTCGCCGTTGCCGGCGAAGCCGCTCAGCGGGCTGCTGCCGCGTTTGCGGGCGACGATCGCGTAGTAGTGCAGCGGCGTGCCCTCCATCGACAGCCGGTGCTGGTAGCGTTCGAGGTGGTGCACGTCGAGCCGCCCGGAGGCGATCAGCCGGCGGACGCACCGCGAGAAGCCGGAGCGGTCCGAATTGTCGAGGAACGTCTCCTTGATATTGAACGCCGCCCAACCGTCCGGCTTCACAAAGTCCAGCGCCCGCAGGAAGGCCTCCGGCGGGATGTCCCCGAAGCCCAGCGCCGCCACGGTGGTCAGGCAGTCGATCGACCACGCGTCGATCGCGTCGGCGGTCTCCTGGGGGAGGTTCGTGAAGTCGGCGACGAAGTAGTCGTCGTACAGCCCCGGCCGGTCGCGGTAGCAGGCCTCGCGGGCTTCGGGGATGATGTCCGCCCCGACCAGCCGGGCGACGCCGGAGGTCTTCAGCACGTCGCCCATCATCCCGTTGCCGGCGCCGAGGTCGAGCACCCGCAGCTCGGTCACGTTCCGCCCCACCGCCGCGAGGGTCTGGCGGAGCAGGTCGCCCACCTTCGCCGGGGAGCAGCACCGCAGCCGGTCGTAGAAGACCTGCTCGTACAGGCCGGGCCGGCGGTAGATCTCGTCGTAGTCGTGAAAGCGGAGCCGCACCGGCCGATCGCCCTCGACGACCTCGAACCGGACCTCGTCCTGGGCGAGATCGTCCGCGCTGGCGGAGGGGAAACGAACGTGATGACGTTGCGGCATAGCGTCGGACGGCGGCGGCTCGGCGCCGACGGCGCCGGAACCCTGCGGGCGCCGAGGGGGGAAAAGGCGTGAACGGGCGAGCCCCGACCTTACCGACCCCGGCCCGCATCCCAAACCCGCCCGCTCCGTCGGGTCCGACGCCTCCCCCCGCGGCCCGCGGGACCGGCGAGGCGTCCACAACAATTTCCCCACAGAGGCGTCTGGGACGGCCCCGCCGGCCGGCGGGGAGCCGGCCCAAGCGACGCTGGGCGTTTCTGCGGGGCGCGCAGATTATTTCACCCGTCACATTCGGGGGTCGAGCGGTCGCGGCCTGCCGTTGATAGGGGCGATCGGTCCCCTCCCGGCGGCCCGCGCCGTCACCAGTTCTTTCTCTCAAAAGGAGACTTCGATGAACTCCGGACATTCACGGATGCGAACGCTGTTAATCGCCGCCGCGGCCTTCGCCGGCGCGGCCCTGCTGCCGACCGCGGCGAACGCGCAACTCGGTTACGGCTACAACTCCGGCCTCCTGGGCAACCAATACGGCGCGGGATATAACTCCGGCCTCCTCGCCAACCAATACGGCGGCCTCGGCTATAACTACGGGGGTCTTGGATATAACTACGGCGGCCTCGGTTACGGGGGCTACGGCTACAACCCGTATGCGTCCTACGGCTACAACCCCTACGGGTTCGGCGCCTACGACGCCGGCGGTCTTTACGACAACGACTGGTACTACGACTACTACGACGGCCTCGGCTACGGCGGCTACGGCGGTTTCGGCGGCTACGGCGGCTTCCGCGACGACGACGTCTACGGCGGCTACTTCGACAGCCCGGAATCCTTCGACTTCTGAGAAGGACTGCGGCCTCTTTTGAGGCCCGCCTCACGCCCCGAAACCCGCACTTTCTCGAGAGCGCTCCCACACCAAGGCTTTCCCCATGATCTTGCAACACCGACTCGCCCGCTGGACCCTCGGCCTGAGCGTCGCCGCCTTCGCCGCGGCACCGCTCGCCGCCCAGGACGACGACCGGCCCTCCCGCGATCGCGACCAACCCCGCGTCCAACGCGACGGGGACCGCCCGGACCGCCCCGGCCGCCAGCGCGACGGCGAACGACGTGACGGCGAACGGACCGCGGAGCGGGAGGAGGCGATGACCCACTTCCTCGCCGGCTACTACGCCGGGTACGCCGACGGCTACGACGACGGCTCCGACGACTGGGTCCTCTACGTCACGGAGCGGCAGCGGCGCCAGCAGGAGCAACGCAAGTCCGCCGGCCGCGACCCGCAGCGGATGCAGGAAGGACGCAAACGTCTCCGCGAACGGCAGCGGGACCGCATGCGGTCCGAAGCCCGGGGCGTCCGCACCGTCACCGTCGAGGGCGAAATTATCGGAACCAAGACCGTTCCGATCCGCGGCACCGACGTCGAGCACCGCGTCGTGCGGATCGAAACCGAATTCGGCGACCGCCGCGTCGCCGACCTCGGGCCGGCCGACGCCACCGCCGACCTGGACCTCGCCGAAGGCGACACGGTCGAGGTGACCGGCCACCCGATCGCCGCCCGCGGCATGCTGGTCGTCGCGGCCCGGAAGGTGACCGCCGGCGACCGGACGGTCGAAATCGAATACCGCCGCCCCAACCGCCGCGACGACGGCGAATCGCGCGACGACGGCGAACTCCGCGACGACGGTGAAGACGCCGAGCGGACCGACCGCCCCCGCCGCCGCGGGAACCGTCCCGACCGGCGTTGATCCCGCCCGACGCGCGGCCGCTCCTCAGGTGAGGACGCCGCCGACGACGTGCGAACCCGCCCGTCCCCCGCACGGGGGCGGGCGGTTTTTCTTGTTGATGGGGGAGATTGGAAAACAGGCCGCCCGCCCCGGCGGGCAGCGCACGGCCGACCGCTCACGCCGCGTCCCGCGGGTCCTGCCCCGGCAGCGCCCAGACCCAGTAGGCCCCCGTGGCCCGCTGCGTCGGGTCGGAGGCGTCGCCGCGGGGGCCGTGGAACCGGTGTTTCCCCAGCCCCAGATCGCGGCGGGCCAGCTTCAGCGTGCTCCGCCCGATCCCCGCGGCCAAGCCGTCCCGCATCGCGTCGGAGGCCCGCTTCGGGCCGTCGGCCAGATAGTTCCGAATCCACTCCGTCGCCCGCTCCCGCTGGCTGGCCGCCGGGCCGGGCGGGCGCCGGCGGACGGCGCCGTACCGCACCGCGCCGCCCTCGACCCGGAAGGGAACCGCGGCCCGGTCCGGCGACAGGTTCGCCTTCGCCGACCGCAGCAACCGGCCGGCGGGGTCGGCCGGGTCGGCGGAGGCCAGCAGCACGCTGCGGGCCACGGCGGTCTGGGCGATGCTGCCGATCGGCCCCAGCACCTCCGGCCCGCGGCGGTCTTTGCGCAGATGCAGCACGGCGACGACCGCCGCCCCGGACTCCGCCGCGAGGGCCGCCAGCGGGTCCAGCGCCGCCCGCACGGCCCGCTCCCCGTTCCGATCCACCGACGCCGTGAACGCCGCCAGCGGGTCGATCACCGCCAGCCCCGCCGGCCGACCGGCCGCGGCGAGGGCCTCCAGCTTGGCCCGCACCCGCGGCAGATCCGCGGCGAGATCGAACCCCCGCCCCCCGGCGACCTCCCCGGCCACGGCGATCCGCTCCAAATCCGCCCCCGCCGCCTCCAACCGCGGCCGCACCGTGTCCGCGGGGTCGTCTTCGCCGCAGAACAACAAAACGTCGCGGGGCGACGGAATGTCGAATGTTGAATGACGAATGTCGAAACGCTCTGACGCCGCCCCCGTTTCGTCATTCCTCATTCGACATTCTTCATTCGTCATTCCCCCCTCCGTCACTCCCCCCGGGAACCCGCGGCCCGCGCTCACCCGCGCCGCCCAATCGAGAACGAGAAAGGACTTCCCCGTGCCCGGATCGCCGGCGAGGATCGTCAGCTTGCCGGCGGGGATGAGGCCGGGCCAGAGCCAGCGGACCGGCCGCGGGGGGATCGCCGTCAGCGTCGTCCACTCCCCGGCCGGGTCGGGGGGAACGACGGGGGCGGAGTCCGCGGCGGGGCGGCGTTTCCAGGGCGGGCCGTCGCCGGGCGGCCACTCGGCCTGCGGGACGAGGCTGTCGATCAGTTCCCAATCGACCCCGTCCCCGGTGGTCCCGGCGGTCCCGGCCCGCGGCGCCGCGTCCGGCAGCCCGGCCCGCAGGACGCGGCGGGTCGCGTCGTGCAGAAACGGCTCCAGCGCCGCCAACGCCGCCCCCACCTCCGGCGTGTTTGAAGTGTGCTCCCCGTCGTGCATCACGTCCTCACAGAACGAACCCGAAACGGTCCGATTCTGAACCCCGTTCGCGGGGCCTGATAGAGGAACCGAGCCGTTTTGAACCCGGCCCCGCGAAATGTTTGAGAACGCGGTGCCGGCGGTTTTTTCGGGTCTGATCGAGGCCGCCCGAAACGCCCGGGGCGGCGAAAAGTCGTCGCCGGCGCCTTGCCCCCGTCGTGTGCCACTGGCTCCGCCAGTGCCGGAGTGACGTGCGAGAACTGCGGCCCGGCCCGAGCCCTCGGCCGCCGCACGCACTGGCAAAGCCAGTGGCGCCCGAAAGGGCAAGGCGCCGGCGGACCGGCGCCAGCGCCACCCGCCGCCCAGCGCCGCCCGCCGTTACGAAGCGGCGGGCGGCGGCGCCGCCGTTCGCTCCAGCCCGTCCCGGTCCCAGTCGGCGAGGTCGGCGGCGGCCTCGTACGTGCTTTGCAGGAAGGCGAGCAGCTCCGCGTCGGGGTCGGGGGCCTCCCGGACGGCCCGGTAGGGCAGGACGAACTCGCCGAGGTCCTGGTGAAAAGAGGCCGCGGCCGGTTCGACGGGGCGGTCCCGGAACCCGTCCGGCTCCGGATAGGCGTAGGCGTAGAAGGCCGCCTCGCCCAAGCCCGCCCCGGGCCAGAACCCCGCGCTGGAGAGCGCTTTCGAATACGCCTCCTCCATGACCCAGTCGGCGCAGTTCGGGGCGCCGCCGGGGTGCTTGGGGGCGTCGCGGCCGGAGAACCGCGTGACCGCAAGGTCGAACGCCCCCCAGAAGAAGTGCACCGGGCTCGCCTTGCCGACGAAGCGGGCCCGGAATTCCTTCATCACGCGGTCGGCCTGCACGAGCGCCTGCCAATACCGATGCACGGCGTCGGCGTCGTAGCTGGCGTGCCCGGTATCCTCCGCGAACGGGATCGCAGTCTCGACCTCGACCGGCCGGGCCAGAATGTTCGCCTCAATGCCGAGGTCGCTCAGGGCCTCCATGGTTTTGCCGTAGAACGCCGCGACGGACATCGGTTCGAGGTCGAAGGCCCGTTCGCCGCCGTCGGAGGTCGTGATCCGCAGCGCGTGGGCGACGAAGTCGAAGTCGACGGCGAACGTCCGCCCCCGGTGCGGGACGGGCGAGGTGGTGAGCCCCCGCGTGGTGACGTACAGCGTGGAGCCCCAGGAGTGATTCAGCCACGGCCCGCCGGCCAGCCGGAGTTTGCCGACGATCTGGCTCCACATGTGGAGCGTCTCGAAGGTCTCCCGCCAGTCCTCCAGCGCCGGCAGTTCGGGCCAGGGATTGGCGGGGGGCGAATCGGTCGACATGGCGTGGCCGTGTGCGGGGCGGGCGGCCGCCCGCGGCGGGCGCCGCCGGGGTTGCGCCCGTGCAGCGTGACGCGGCGCCCCCGCCGACGCTATCCCCCGCCACGGCCGCGGCGTCCCCCTCCCTGCTCACCCCGCGGCGGGCCGGGCCGGACCGCTGAGCGGGGCCAAGTCCCCGGCGCCGCGGTGAGAGCATGCCGCCCGGCCGAAACGCCGGGGGCGCCGGCGGACCCGCACCAGTGCCACTCGCCGGGCAGTCAGGTCACCCCGGCCACCCGCCGCCTGAAATGGGATGCAAAGGGGCGAGCCGCCCCGGACACTCGGCACCCAAGTTGAGGTGACTAAACTTCATTGCACGAGGCGAGGTGTGCAAGATGAGGCACCGGCGGTGTCGCATCCTCGAATAGGTCGGCTTGGTCAAAAAAACTGGACCTCCTGCTCAGTTGCTGGCATAGCCGAGAAATTAGAGAAAACCTATCTCCTGATGGGATTTGGCCGACATCTTCGGGTTCGATATTGAAGCCGACAAGCCTGGAGAGGACTCCGCCTCTTAGGCTCTCCGCCAACATGTTGTGATTTCTCCCGCGAGGCGGAGGATACTCAACGAGCGAGGTGCAGGAGGCTTTGAAGTGCCCCAAGCTATGTAGCATTACGCGTCGCATGCTTTCCATGTACGGCCCCCTTGTTCCATCGAAGATCGTCAAATGCGGGCGATAACCGAAGTCGCTCTTGTCCCACACTTTTTTGAGAGCGTCGCATTCACACTCGAGGTGGAGGTTGATCTTTCGGCCAATTACAAACTCCCCAATGGGGCCAAACTGAAGGATCTCACCTTTTACTAACTGTCCAAGACTATCGATCCTCTCGGCGGAGAGTGATGATTCATAGGGGCCGCGGACAGTCACATGCGCGAGTTTGTTCTCTCGCGGGTCGCAAAGAAGGCGGATCGCGTTAAGGTGATGCCGGATATAGGGCTCTGCCGGCTCGACGAAATAGAAGATGCGGTTTGCCATTGCGATTCAAACGAGTAGGTAGCGGACGGTCTCTGTATCCTCGGAAGCTCTAAGGATTAAGTCGTACATGTCTCGGCCAAACTTCCTCCCGCGTTCAAATGCGGCATCTCGTTTCTCCTTGTCAGAGATCCATTCCTTCACTTCTTCGTCATTACGCCCTGTCATCTCGAGGAACCAGCAGTACTCCTCCTGAATTTGACGAACGAGAGCTGCGGCACCCTTTACGTCCCCTCCAACCAGATCCAATCGACCCATTGGCGTGCGAAGTACTTGAGACGCGAGCAAATCAGGAGTTGCGACGAGATCACTTCGCACCAAGACGGCAACCGTCGAGAAACATGTAAGCATGCGGCTGAACTTGAGCTTCAAGTTTCTGATGCGGTGCTTGAGCTTTTTGTCTTCGTCTTCGGACATACGATTTCGCCGATGCTCGTAGTTCAGGCAAAGCGTCTTCCAGAACCTGACGATGTCATTTGTTAAGAAGAGCGGCTTGAATCCGTCTCGATGATCATGAAAATCTCGATAGTAACTTTGGATGACTTCCGAGATGACCTCTTTGTACACGTCCTCATTGTAGATCCAGTCGCTCTCCAGTAAGAGCAGCATTCGAGCGGTAAACAGGTTGTCGAAATCGTCCGCCGGGCCCCCCATTTTCGACTTCATGTCATCGAGGTAGTGGATGGAGAGGTACTCTCCGTCATTCGAAAAAGGGGGGAACTCGAGCTTCTCGGTGAGGTCAATAAGCTCAGCGTCAATTCGAGTCTTGAGGAGATTTGGGAGCGGCGTCTCAGAGCCGCCAAGATGCATGAAGAAGAGGTCGATGTCCGACTGGTTGGATGCTTCTTTCCTACCGAACGAGCCGGTGGTGTACACACACATCCCTTCTGCCTTCGGAAGGTGCTTCAGGTTCGCAACCTCACTGCGAAACTGATCGACCCTCTGGATGGAGTACATCTTTCGATCATTCAGAATCCTTGGTAGAGGCACTTCTGCCGCGGTTTCCTCAACTTGGTCACTGTCGGTCATCGGGGCACGCTTGAAGAAGCACTGGCTGGTGGATCGGCAATTCGCCAGTGGAGGGTGACATTGCCTTCAGTTGAACGCCAGTCCTGTCAGCGGTGTTGTTCAGAGAGGCAGGGTGCCAGTGGCACACGCCAGCCGCACACGCGGGGCGACCATTCTACTCAGGCCAGTCCAATGCCGCGGGGCCGAGGGTGAGGGCGGTCGGGGGGGCGGGGGGGCGGTCGGCGAGGTATTCGCTGACGCTTTCGGCGGTGAGGGCGTTCACGGCGTCGAGGGTTTCCGACAGCGGTTGCACGCGGCCGAGGTGGCGCCAGTCTCTCGCTAACCCGTTCGCGCGGGCGGTCGTGCTTTCCTGGCTCATCACCAGGCCCGACTTCGCCCGGGCCACGCAGCGGGTCAGTTCGTCCGCCGTCACGCCCTCCCGCAGGCGCCACAGTTCCTCCATCAACACGTCGAGCGTTTGCTGGGCCCGCTCCGCGGTGGTGCCGGCGTAGCAGAACAGCCGGCCCTCCTTCCCCCCGTCCGGGCCCGGGCCGGTTTTCAACCCGCTCAAGCTCGCCGAGACGCTGTAGCACAGACCCCGCTTCTCCCGGACCTCCGTGAACAGCCGGCTGCTCATCCCGCCGCCGAGGATCGCCGCGGCCGCCCACGCCTCGTAATACCCCGCGTCCCCGTACGCCGCGGCGGGCAGCGCCAGGGCGATGTGCGTCTGGGCGCCCTCGTGGTTCAGATGGTCCCGGGCCGGGCCGCGGGGGCCGGGGGCGATCGCCGGGTCCGGTTTTTCTTCCCAGTCTTCGAAGCACTCGGCGGCGAGGTCGAACCAGGCCTCCGGGTCCACGTGCCCGGCGACGGCGAGGACCGCGTGGTTCGGGCGGACGCAGGCGGCGTGGTGGGCCACGACGTCGGCGTGCGTGCAGGCGTCCAGGCCGGAGAGGGTGCCGTCGGTCGGCAGGCCCCAGGGGGCCGGGTAGGTGCGGCGGCGGAGCTCCAGCATCACCCGGTGGGCCGGTTCGTCCTCCACCGCCCGCAGGCTCTGGCGGAGGCCGTCCGCGGCGGGGGCGAACTCCTCCTCCGGCAGGTGGGGACGGCGGAACAGGTCCCGGTAGAGGCGGAGGGCCTTCGGAAGATTCTCCGCGACGGTGGCGGCGGAGACGGAGAGGTGGCCGGCGCCGACGGACTCGCCGCGGTTCACGCCGAGGTCGTCCAGGGCGTGGGTGAAGCCGCGGTTGTCCAGCTCGCCGCTGCCGCGGGTGAGCAGGTCGCACAGCAGGGCGGCGCAGGCGTTTTTGCCGGGCGGATCGTAGGCGCTGCCGGCGGGGACCATCAGGGAGAACGCGGCGCTGCGGACGCGCGGCATCGGCTCGACGAGCACCGTGAGGCCGTTCTTCAGCGTGCGCTGCTGCGTGACGGACCGGGCCGAGGCGGTGGGGGCGGGCAGAGACGGCGACGGAGCGGGCATGCGAGCGAGTGTCCGGTCGCCGGGCAGGCCGGGCAACCGCGGGGGGCGTTCGCCGGTGAGGGGGAAGGGGGGATGAGGGAGGGGGGCACGGCGAGCGTGACTCCTCCCTCCTTCCCCCTCCCTCCTCACCCCGCGGCGACGGGTTCGCCCTGGAGCGGTTTGTACAGCGTCCGCACCGGGCGGAAGCCGACGTTGCGGTACAGGGCGAGGGCGCGGGCGTTGTCGGCGGTGACTTCGAGGTAGACCCGCCGATACCCCCGCTGGGCGAAGCCGTACAGCGACCGCACCAGCAGCGCCCGGCCCAGCCCGAGGCCGCGGCACTCCGGGACGACGCCGACGTTCTGGATCGCCCCCACGCCCCGCCCCCCGCCGAGCCCCTGAATCGTCCCCACCGCCGCCCCGCCGGCGGGTTCATCGAACAGATCGCTGCGTCGGACGGCCAGCCAGGTGGCCTCCGGCAGGAAGAGCGGTTGGCGGGCGATGTCCGCCATCAACGCCCGACACCCCCGGGCGGTGGCGAGGGCGGGGAAGAGCAGGCTGTCCGGCTCGTCGGCGAACGCGTCCCGCTTGGCGGCGGCGTGGTCGTCGATCAACTCGTCCCGCCACGGCACGAGCCGAAACTCCGCCGGCAGTTCCGGCGCCGGCAGACGGCCCAGCAGGGCCTCCATGCGAACCCGACGGACGAACTGCATGGCGCGACGCGGGGTAGGGTAGGGGGACGTTCTTCAGTGTACCCGCGCCTCATGAGCCGCGGCGGCCTGACGAAAAATCCTCCGCCCGGCGCCGAAAACCGCGAACCGACGCCCTCTGGCCCGTTTCCCTTCCGGCGGCGGATCGGTATCATCCCGCCCCCGATCGAGCCGGGCGTCCCTCAGGACGGGCGGTTCGGCGGAACCCGGCGGAGTAGCTCAGGGGTTAGAGCGGCGGATTCATAAGCCGTAGGTCGTGGGTTCGAATCCCACCTCCGCTATTAGCCGTCAGCCCGGCTCGCGTGTGGCGAGGGGCTCGGCGTCCGGGCGACGGGATGCGGGTTGGGATGGGGTGTAGTGAACGGGCGTCGAGTTCGTCAAGGGCGATTTCGGCGGATTCTCCGAGTCGTCGCTCACGGCCCCGAGCCAGGGGCCGAGACGGCCGAACCGTCCGCTGTGCAGCAGGGTGAGGTACGCCGGGACCAGCACCGGGCGGATCAGGAAGGTGTCCAACAGCACGCCGGTCGCCAGGGCGGCGCCGAGCTGCACCATCCCGGTGAGTTCCCCGAAGATCATCGAGGCGAACGTTCCCGCCATGATCAGCCCGCAGGCGCTGATGATCGCCCCGGTGCGGGCCAGCGCCGCCCGCACGCCGCGGACCGCCGCCTGAGACTCGCTCACGCCGGGGCCGCGGGCGGCGGCGTGCTCCTCGTCCACCCGGGTGACGAGGTAGATGTTGTAGTCCTCCCCCACCGCCACCAGGATCGTGAACAGCAGCGTGGGCACCTTCCAGTCCAGCCCGGCGAAGCCGCCCGGCGTGTCGACCCACCAGGCCCACAGGTGCGACAGGGCGATGATCGCCCCCAGCGTCGTCAGGTAGCCCAGCGCCACGGTGGCGATCAGGTACGCCGACAGCGCCAGCCGGCGGAGCAGCGCCACGAGCACCACGTACACGCCCAGCAACACCAGCAGGTTGATCCGCGTCTGGTCGCGGCCGGTGACGGCGGCGAGGTCCGCCAGGCTGGCCGTCGCCCCCAGCACCGCGATCTCCGCTCCGGCTAATTCCTCCGGCAGTTCCTCCGTCATCGCGGTCCGCAGACCTTCCAGACGTTCGATCGAACCGCGGGTGAACGGGTCCTCCTCGAAGATCACGTCGAACCGCACCGTCCGTCCGTCCGCGGCGTCGGCGCCGGCGATGTAGTAATCGCGGACGCCCGTCGCGGCCGCCGCCCGGCGGAGCACCGCCCCGAACCCGCCGCCGAGATCGCCCTCGCCCTCGACGGTCAGTTCGGGGGCGTCCGCGGCGGCGCCAAGCGGGGCGGACAGGCTCCGCACCGACGCCAGCCCCAGTTCCTCCCGCCGGGCCCACAGGCGCTGGGTCAGTTCGTCGACCCACCGGCGGCCGTCGGCGTCGCGGTCGCGGAAGTCCAGGGCCGTGCCGTCAGGGCGGATCGGACTGGTCAGCAGCACGGTGGCGGGACCGGTCTCGCCGGGGGGGAAGTGCCGCTGCACCCCCTCGGCGCCGCGGACGCCGGGGGCGTTCTCCGGCAGTTCGCTCAGCAGGCCGTAGGTGAGGCGGTCCTGCCCGAGGGCCCCCACCACGGCGAAGGGCGCCATCGCGGCCAGCGCCCCCAGCAGCCAGCGGCCGGGGCGGTCGCAGACGCGGTCGGCCAGGGTCTTCCAGAAGAGTCGCAGCCGGCGGTGCCGGGCGGAGCGGGACCCGGCCGGCAGCCAACCGCCCTCCGCGGCCGGGGCCCCGTGCGGGATCTTCGGCCAGAAGGCCCACGGCCCCAGCAGGGCCAGCAGGGCCGGGGCGAGCGTCAGCGAGGCGGCCGTCACGCAGGCCAGCCCCGTCACGATGCCCCAAGCCGCCTGCTGGAATTTTTCGAACTCGGCAAAGCCCATCATCCCGATCCCGACGATCGTCGTGCCGGCGCTGGCCGCCAGCGCCGGGCCGACCTTTGTGAGGGCGGCGCCGAGGGCGTCGGACCACCCTTCGGCCCGCCGCAGCTGCCCGCCGGCGCCGCGGCCGGCGGGGACCAGCGAGCCGGGCGTCGCGGCGTCCAGTTCCTCCCGGAACCGGGCGGTGAGGAACATGCAGTAATCGACGCCCGCCCCGTAGGCGACCACGGTCACGTACACCTCCAGCCCCATGAAGGGGGAGAACCAGCCCCGCCCGGCGGCCAACGCCAGCAGGCTGAGGGCCACCTCCACGCCGACCACCACGGTGATCAGCGGGACCGCGGCCAGCAGCGGGGCCCGGTAGATCGCCAGCAGCAGGCCGACGACCAACACCAGCGAGGCGACGTGCGTGGCGGCGCCGCTGCGTTCGGTCGCTTCCCGCAGGTCGCGGCCGACCACCGCGGTGCCGCTGACGGCCAGTTCCAGCCCGGCCGGCAGGACGCCGCTGAAGTGCAGGTCCCGGGCGAGGTTCTCCACCGCCGTGACCAGCGGGGCGTTGCGGGTCTCGCCGAACTCGGTCCGCAGCCCGAGCACGATCAGCGCCGCCTGCCCGTCGCGGCTCTCGAACAGCGGCCCCACGACCCGGTCCCGCGGGGTGAGGACCGCCGCGACGAGGAACCGGTCCTCCGGCGCCTCGGCGTCGTTCCGGTCGATCAGCAGGCGGGCGCTTGGCTTCGACGGGGCGGGGGAGGCCCGCCGCGGCCTCGCCTCTTCCTCCGCCTCATCCGCCGCCGTCTTCTCCGGCGTCTCCTCCGCCTCCAGGTGGCCGAACGGCAGGGCGGGGGAGGCGAAGCCGCGGGAGACCAGCATTCGCCGCAGCGCCGGCAACAGCGTCTCGGCGAGAAACTGTTCGTCGTGGGCGTCGGGATCGTCCGCCGGGGCGTCCTCCGGGCCGGTGAGGCCGCCGGCCCGGGCCGGCCGGCTGACGACCAGCACGATCGTGCTTTGCAGCAGGTCTTTTCCGTAACGCTCCCGAAACTGCCGCTCCGCGGCGAGGCTGGGGGAGTCTTCCGGCAGGAAGGCGAATTCGCCGTCGGCGGTGACTGAACTCCACTCCGGCCGGGTCGCCCACACCCCCGCCCAGACCAGCGCCCACACGACCAGAACGACCGCCCACCCCCGCGTCGCGCTTCGGCCGAGACGCTCGAACATCGGCGGGGGCGGAATCCGGAACGGGAGGGGAAGCGCCGGGAGGTCGTCCCGGGCGGGGCGGCCAGCGTGCCCACGGAGACGGGGGACGCTCCAGAATACGGGCGTCGAACCCCTACCGCCCCCCCCGGCAGCGCCACTGCTTCGGTCGCCCAGTAAAGTCGCGGAGGCCGGTCGGACTTGCCGGATCGGCGGGCCGGGACGAGTTTGCGGCCGCCTTTTTGCCCGCAAGGTCCGCCGACGGTCCCCATCCCCACCCCCCGGCGGAGCACCGGAATCGCCGCACGCTTCGGGCGCGAAACTGCACGTTGACCCCCCCCGAGGGCGCTTTTAGAGTCCCGCCCCCGTCAGAGATTCCGCAGTCGTCGACCCCGCCGACCGCACCCCGTTCGCCAGTCCGCCCCGCCTGTGCCCGTCGTCGTTCCCGCTCCGCTGCGCATTGTGACGGCGGCGCTGGGCATCACGGCGACGGGGCTGTTCGTCGAACCGATCTCCGCCGCCCCGCCCTCGGCGTTTCGCGTCTCCCCGCGGGTGATGCAACGCTTGCGGGGCGCCCCGGCCCCGAAGCCGGAGGCGGCCCCCGAACCGGCGCCCGAGAAGGCCGCCACGGTCGAGCCGGCTCCCGCCCCCGTCGGTCCCGCGGCCCCCGCGGAACCCGAGGCGGCCGCCGCGCCCGCCCCGCCGTCGAGCGAACCGGCTCCCCTGCCCGCGGCTCCGGCGGTTCCCGCCGCTGACGACGCCTCCACCTTCGCCTCCGCCGCCGATGACGACTGGGCGCCGGGGGAGGACGTGGAGGAGCGTCCCTGGCGCTGGATCGTCGTGCATCACACCGCGACGGAGGCCGGCAGCGTGGAGGCGATTCACCGAGCCCACCGCCGCCGCCGCGACGCGGCCGGCAACCCGTGGCGGGGCATCGGCTACCACTTCCTCATCGGCAACGGGGACGGCATGAGCGACGGCGCCGTCGAACCCACCTTCCGCTGGCGGGACCAACTCGCCGGCGCCCACGCCGGGCGGCGGGCGGAGAACGAACGCGGCGTCGGCGTCTGTCTGGTCGGCGACTTCGAATCCGCCGACCCCACCCCCGCCCAACGGAACGCCGCCCGCCGGCTGATCGCCTTCCTGCGGGACCGTTACGACATCCCCGCCGACCGCGTGCTGCCGCACGACGCCGTCTCCGCCACCGCCTGCCCCGGCAAGAACCTGACGGTGGAGACGCTGCTCGAACCCGCGGCCTCGTCGGGCCCCACGGCGCCCGCTGCGGAACCGGCTTCCCCGCCCGCCCCGCCGGAGGGCTGGGACGACGAGGACTATCTGCCGACCGGTCTGTCGGCGCCCGAGGCGCCGGCCGGGCCGTCGCTGACTCTCCCGCGGATCAGGTCGCAGGACGCTCCCTGACCGCCCGCCGCCCCGGCGCCTTCGCCGGGGCTGGTTTCCCCCCTCACCCCCGCCTGGAAGCGACCGTGCCCCTTTCCCGTCTCACCGCCGCCGTTTCGCCCCCCTTCGCCCAACCGGCGACGCGGGCGTCGGTCGACCCGCTGACGGCGGCCCTGGCGAGCCGGTTCGGCCGGGTGGGGAGCGATATGCCGTTCGTCTCCGCCGATCCGCTGCGGGACCGCCGCCTGCCCAGCGCCGTGGCCGTGCCGGAGGGATACGAAGCCGGCTATGCCTACCCGCTGGTCGTCTGGCTGCACGACACCGGCTCCAGCGAGCACACCCTGCACGCGGTGATGCGGGGCGTGAGCGACCGCAACTACCTCGGCCTGTCCGTCCGCGGGGCCGCCTGCGGGGCGGCCGGGGGCACCGGGTTCGGCTGGTCCGACCGGGCCGTCTGCGACGTGGCCGACCGCCTGCCGGCGCTAGTCGCCGCGGTGAAGGCCGAGTGGAACGTGCACACGGAGCGCGTCTACCTGGCCGGCCTGGGCAGCGGGGCGGACGCCGCCGCGGCTCTGCTGAGCGCCCGGCCGGAGTGGTTCGCCGGCGCCGCCCTGCTGGCCGGCGGCACGCTGCCGCCCTCGAACCTGCCCGCCGACGCCCTCGCCGGCAAACGGCTGCTGCTGTGCGGGGAAGACGGCCGCCGCAGCGCCCCGTCGGTGCTGGCCGCCGCCGCCGGCTGGCGGGAGACCGGCGCCCGGGCCGAAGTCCGCCTGACCGCCGACGCCCCGCTGTCGACGAACAGCCTGCGGGCTCTCGACCGCTGGCTGATGGCCGGGGTGGCGGTCGGCGTGTGAGCCCGGAACGCAAGCTCCGGCCTACCGGTCCATCAAGTCTTGCGTCACGTAGACGTCCCGCGGGCCGTCGGTCATTTCGGCCGCCGACAGGGATGAGAACTCTTCACCGGTCATCCCGCCGAGGCACCAACGGTGGATCGGCGTGAACGCGGCGTGCAGCGCCGGCGAGACCTCCCGCCCGCCGGCGAACGCGTGAAATTGGTGCGTGCAGCTCACGGAGCCGCGCTCAGGGTGCACCACGAACATCGAAACCCAGTAGGACCGCCGCAGGCAGACGAATGCCGTGACGTACGGCCCGAGTAACACCGCCAGCACGCCGCCGGCGATCCAGAGACCGCGGCGGCGGCGGACGTGAGCGGCGAACCGGCCGCGGGTCATCAGGTCACTCCGCCCCCACGCCGATTTCGCTCTTCTCCTCCTCCGGGCCGACGCCGTCGTCCTGCGGGTAGATCAGCACGCGGTCGTGCACCAGCAGGATCAGGTCGGCCCGGCCGTCGCCGGTCACGTCGGCGATCGCGCCCTCGCGCGGTTGCAGGCCGCCGCCGCCCTCGCCGTCGAAGTTTTTCTCCTCGAACAGCTTCCAGTACAGGGCCCGTTCCACGTCGGACTCCGTCGGGCGGAGGATTTCAACGAAGTGGCTGCGGACGTCCAGCACGGCGACGTCCGGCCGGTCGTCGCCGTTCAGGTCGCCGACGAGGCTGTCGGCGAGGAAGGTGCGGTCGAGGTCGGTTTCGTAGTTCGCCAACTCCGTCAGCTCCGGGTCGGTGCGGCCGGCGTAGAGCACGGCGAAGCGGCCCTCGCCGAACAGCAGCAGATCGTCCCGGGCGTCGCCGTCGAGGTCCGCCACCGCGGCGTCGATGTAGTCCAGGGCGCCGGTTTCGATCTCCCCCGCCGGGGCGAATTGGGAGCCGTCCCGCTTGTAGATGCGGAGCTTGTCCACGCCGGAGTCGATCAGGACCACCTCGTTGCCGGGCTCGTCGTCCAGGTCGAGGGTGACGGCGCCGGCGATCCTGGCGGCGGCCTCGCCGGCGTTGAACTGGTCGCGGACGCTCCACCGCAGCGTGGGCGTGCCCTCGCCGGCTTCGGCCTCCGGGGAGCCCGGCGTCACGCCGGTGCGGCCGGCCCGGGCGGTGAGGTCCCGGGCGAGGTTGTCGCGGGCGTTGAGGATCGTCGGCACGTCCGCCGCCGGGGCGGCGTCCTCGTCCCCCTCCGCCTCCGTCGGTTCAGGCGGCAGGAAGCCGGCGAAGAAGGCGCCGGGGGTCGTTTCGCCGGGGCCGAGGCCCTCGTTCCTCAGCGGGATCGGCGTGCCGTCGCCGCCGATGCCGAAGACCTGCAACTCCTTGCCGCGGCCGGGGAACAGCACGAGCTCCCCGGCGCCGTTGCCGTCCACGTCGGCGACCTCCAGCCGGTCCGGGTCGCTGGAGAGGTCCAGTTTGATCGACTTCTCCGGCGCCCCGACCAGGCCGAGCGAATAGTCCCGGCGGCCGTTCTCCGTGACCACGAAGGCGCCCGCCCGTTTGGCGCCGGGCGGGGTGATCAGGGTGAAGGCGACGGGGTTCTCCACGCCGTTGACCGGCGTGGGGAAGGTCAGACGGTCGTCCTCCCAGACGCTGCGGCCGAGCGTTTCCTCGGTGTCGCTGAGTACGAACAGGTCGCCCGCCCCGTCGCCGTCGGCGTCGCCAATTCGCACCTGCGAGATGCCCGCCAGCGACGGGTACGCCGTGCCGAGGTCCAGCCCGCCGGCGGCGGTTTGGCGGAACAGGATCACGCGGGCACCCGCCGGATCGGAGACAACCACGTCCGCCAGGCCGTCGCCGTCGAGATCGCCGACGGCGAAGTCCCGGTCGCCGCGGCCGCCGAAGCCGTACTGCGTCAGCTTGCGGCCGGCGAGCCCGCCGTCCGTGACGGCCGCGGCGTCGCCCAGCTTGGGCCGACGCACCTTGCGGATCGTCAGCCGGCCGGTGGCGCCGGTGATCGCCAGCACCTCGGCGCCGTCCTCCTCGGGGAAGACCTCGCCCAGCGTGACGCTGCGGGGGTCCGTCAGGTCGAACCGCAGTTCCGGGCCGAGGGCGTTGCGGACCTCCTCCTCCGCGTCGTCGGCGTCCCCGCCGCGGGACCGGGGGGCCGGCTCCTGTAGACGGGCGGCGAGCACGCGGTCGTCGCCGACGCGGGCGGTGTAGGAAAGGTCCGCCAGCCCGTCGCCGTCCAGGTCCGCGATCTGGGCCAGCGAGAGGTCGTCGGAGGTGTTGCGGATCTCCGTCGCCCCCTCCAGCGTGCCGGCCGCGGTGGCGGGCAGCAGGTACGTCACCCGCTGGCCCAGCGCCACGAGGTCCGGCCGGCCGTCGCCGGTCAGGTCGCCGGCGGCGAGCAGGCCGCTGCCCGATTGCAGGTCCGGCAGGCGGCGTTCGCGGCGGTCCAGCTCCGCGGTGGCGGTCCAGTCGGAGCTGCCGGGCGTCTCGCCCTCCGGGGCGACGACGAGGATCAGCCGGTCCGGATCGCCGACGTAGGCGATATCCGTGCGGCCGTCGCCGGTGAAGTCGGCGGCGACGAGCCCGAGAACCGCCCGGTCCACCGACAGCTTGACGTGTTCGAACCGGGCGGAGTCCGGCAGGGCGTTCACGTCGGCGGCGTCGGCGCCCTCCTCCTTGCCGGCCTCCTCGGCTTCGGATTCGTTCCGCTGCAGGAACAGATCCAGCCGGCTGTTCGAGTCGTCGGAGAGCAGAATGTCCGTCAGCCCGTCGCCGTTCAAATCGGCGGTGCGGAGCAGTTCGCTGCGATCCTCGACCTTGAGAATGTCCAATTCGCCGAACCCGTAGTGGGCGCTGAGCGGATCGGCGTCCTCCTGGGCCCGCACCGCGGGCGGGGCCGCGATGGACAGCGTCAGGGCGACCGCGAGCGAACCGAGGAGCGACGGCGGGGCGGGGCGGGGCATCGGCGGAACCGGGCAACGACGGGAACAATCGGTCCGGCGATGATAGCCGCGGCCCGCCCGGTTCTCCCCCGAGGGCGGACCGGACTACACTCACGGCGTGAGCGACCCCGAACCCGACGCGCCGAACCGGCCCCCACCGCCCCCGGACGAACCGTCCTCCGGCTGGCGCTCGAAGCTGCCGCTGGGCGAGTTGCCGTTGGAGTCGGAGACGACGGCGTTCCTGCTGACGGCATTCCTGGACATCCTGCTGACCTATCTGCTGCTCGCCAGCGGACAGTTCCGGGAGAGCAACGCCGTCGCCGACTACTTCATCGCCGGCTGGGGGGTGAAGGGGATGGTCTGGTTCAAGATGGGCCTGGCGGCCTTCATCTGCACGCTGGCCCAGATCATCGCCAAGAAGAACCTGCGGCTGGGCCGGTTCGTCCTGCTGCTCGGCACGGCGGTGACGGGGGCGGTGGTGATCTACAGTCTGACGCTCGCCGTGCGCTACCTCTGAACCTCTGACAAGCCTCCCGATTCGCCGTCGCCGTGAGGCGGCGCGTCCCCGGGAGCGTGCGGAAAGCGGATTGCGGCCGGCGTACCGTGACGTAGCGTTGCCGGCTCCGCTTCCCGTTCCGACCCGCCCGGCAATGTCCCCCGAACCCTGGCAGTGCCTGTTCTTCGCCGCCCTCGGGGCGTGGCTGGCGGCGGGGGCCGTGCGGCCGACGGAGGACCGCCCGCACGAAACCGCCCTGGGACGGTGGAGCCTGGCGGTCGTCGGGACCACGCTACTGGTCAGCGCCGTCGCCGCCACCTGGGGCGACCTGCCGACGGGGTGAGGCGGGCCGGGACGTTCCGCGGGCCGGGCTCAGTCCAGCGCGCCCATCTTGCCGGTCTGAAAGTCGCGGATCGCCTGCCGGATCTCCTCGCGGGTGTTCATCACGAACGGGCCCTGGCCGACGACCGGTTCGCCCAGCGGCTCCCCGGTGAGGAACAGTCCGCGGGCCGGACCGTCCGCGGCCAGCGTGACGCCCTCGCCCTCCCGCTCGAAGCGGACCAATTCGCCGGTCCGCAGCGCCGTCCCGTTCGCCGACGGCTCGCCCCGCTGCACGACGAGCGCCGCCGTGTGCCCCGCCGGCGCCGGCAGTTCCGCCGCGCCGCCGGCGTTCAGCTGCACGTCCCAGACGTTCAACGGGGTGAACGTCTCGGCCGGGCCGCGGGCGCCGTCGAACTCCCCCGCGATCACGCGAACGGTGCCGGCGTCGTTCGGCAGATCGACCTGCGGGAACTGCCCGGCCCGGAGGTCCTGATACCGCGGCGGGGCCGACTTGTGCTTCGCCGGCAGGTTCACCCAGAGTTGAACCATCTCCAGCGTCCCGCCCTCGCGGGTGAATTCGTCGCTGTGAAATTCCTCGTGGACGACGCCGGCCCCGGCGGTCATCCACTGGACGTCGCCGGGGCCGAGCGTCCCGCTGCCGCCGCTGGAGTCCCGGTGGGCCAGCCCGCCCTGGTACAGGATCGTGACGGTCTCGAATCCCTTGTGCGGGTGCACGTCCACCCCCCGCTTGCCGGCGGCGGGGGCGAACTCCGCCGGCCCGGCGTAGTCGAGCAGCAGGAAGGGGGCGTACGCCTCCCCCTCGGCGTAGGAGAACAGGCTGCGGACCGGAAAGCCGTCCCCCACCCAGTGCTGCGGCACGTTGCGGACGACGCGGGCGACCTTCTTCATCACGCAGCTTTCGGGACGGTCGGGACGGAAACGCAACGGAGACCCAAGGGTCCGGCAGGGCGGTCGTTCCGGCAAGGGTCGCCGCGGAGGTGAAGGTGGGGTGAAACCCCGGGCCGGCCCCTTTCGCGGCTCCGGGAGGTTCGGGACACTCCCGGGCGGATCGTCCGTGTTTCGCTTCGCCCCGTCACCCCGCCCGATGCCGACCGCTCCCCCGCCGGACCTCGTCGCCCGCCTGAACGCCACCGGGGACGCACACCTGCTGCGCTTCTGGGACGAACTGGACGACGCCGGCCGCGAGAAGCTGGCGAGCCAGTTGGCCGAGCTGGACCTCGCGGCCGCCCATCGGCTCTACGAGGCGAAAACCGGCGGCCGGGACGACTCCGGCGACGCCGCCGCCGCGGCCGCCAAAGCGGCCCCGCCCTCGGCCGTGGTGCGGCTGGCGACCTCCGAGCAGGACGTCGCCGACCGGCAGGCGGCGACCGCGGTCGGCGAGGAACTGCTGAAAAGTGGGGCCGTCGGCGCGATCCTCGTCGCCGGCGGGCAGGGCACGCGGTTGGGGTTCGACAAGCCCAAGGGCATGTTCCCGGTCGGCCCGGTCAGTGGGGCCACGCTGTTCGAACTGCTCGCCGGTCAGTTGAAGGCCCGCGGCCAGGCGGCCGGCGTGTCGATCCCGCTGTACGTGATGACCAGCCCCGCCACCGACGCCCCCACCCGGGAGGAGTTCGCCGCCCAAGACTACTACGGCCTCGGCGAGGAGAACGTCGTCTTCTTCCGCCAGGGGACCATGCCCGCAGTCGACGACGCCACCGGCCGGGCGCTGCTGGCTGCGAAGGACGAGGTCGCCGTCAGCCCGGACGGCCACGGCGGACTGGTCGCGGCGTTGAAGAACCGCGGCGTGCTGGAGCACATGCGGAACCGCGGCGTCGCCACGCTGTATTACCACCAGGTCGACAACCCGACGGCGATCGTCTGCGACCCGGCCTTCCTCGGCTTCCACAAGCGGCTCGGCGGACAGGTCAGCACGAAGGTCGTCGCGAAGGTCGGCCCGGCGGAGAAAATGGGCGTGGTCTGCGACGTCGACGGCGTGACCCAGATCATCGAATACAGCGACCTGCCCGACGACGTCGCCGCCAGGACCGACGCCGACGGCGGCCTGCTGCTCTGGGCCGGCAACACCGCGATCCACTGCTTCGAACGGTCGTTCCTGGAACGGCTGGCCGACGAGGGCCAGCGTTTTGATGAGACGGGCAGCGGCGCCGGGCTGCCGTTCCACGTCGCTCATAAAAAGGTTCCGCACCTGAACGACGCCGGGGAGCCCGTCGAGCCGTCCGAGCCGAACGCCTATAAGTTCGAACGTTTTATCTTCGACGCCCTCCCGCTGGCGGACGTGGCCCCGGTCGTGGAGACGGATCGGGCCCGGGAGTTCAACCCGGTCAAGAACGCCGAGGGCTCCGACAGCCCCGCGACCGCGAAGGCGGCGCTAACGGCCCTGCACCGCGGCTGGCTCGAGGCGGCCGGGGCGACCGTCGCCGAGGGGACGACCGTGGAGATCCTGCCCTCCTTCGCCCTCGACGAGGCCGGGGTGAAGGCGAAGGTGACCCCCGGCACGCGGTTCGATCGGGACGCCGTGCTGGCGTAACGGAGAGGCGCGGCGAGGACGGGCCGGCGTTCATGGCTCGCACCGCCGCCGCCGCTCTTCTAGAACCGGCGTATGTTCGCCCCGTCCGTCGCCGACGCCCCGGTCCGCCTCGTCACCGAGCGCGGTCGCGGCTGGGCGGTGGAGGGATTCGGGACGGACCGCCTCGCCGTCCTCATCGCCGCCGACGAGTGCCCCGACCCCGACGCGGTCCTGCAAAAGGCGGGCAACACCGCGGTGGTGCTGCGGGGGGAACTGAGCTTTCCGGACGGCCCGGCGCCGGTCTGCTGGAAGCGGGTGCGCCGCAAAACCCGCCTGAAACGCTGGGCGACCTTCGTTCGCACCCGGCGGACGGTGCTGACCTACGTCTACGCCGCCCGCCTGCGGGCCGCCGGGGTGGACACCCCCCGCCCGCTGGCCTGCACGGCCCCGCACCGCTGGCAGACGGAACGTCCGGCCTGGCTGCTGACGGACTGGATCGAGGGCACGGAGGATCTGGCGATCGCCGACCGTCGCCTCGCAGACCTGCCGGAGGCGGACCGGCTGCGGATCGCCGGGCGCTACGCCGCGGCCGTCGGGGAGACGCTCGGCAGGCTGCACGCCGCCGGGGCGAGCCACCGGGACCTCAAACCGAACAACGTGCTCGTCACCCGCCTCGCCCCGGCCGGCGGGGCGGGGCGGGGCGCCGGGCGGGAGGAACCGGTGCGGGCCTGGGTGATCGATCTGGACGCGGTGTCGTTCCCCCCCCGGCTGACCGAACGCCGCCGTCGGCGGGACCTGGCCCGCTTGCGGCGGGGCCTGCCAAACGTGCCTCGCATCGCCCTGGTGCGGTTCCTGAAGGCCTACGCCGCGGCGGCGGACCCGGGCTCCCCAGGCCGCTGGCGGGAGCTCGCCGCGACGCCGCACTGAGGGCCGGCCCCGGGCCCGACGCCGGCAGGCGGGGCGGGAGATTGGGGATTCGCCCCGTGGGATCGGGGGCAGGCGTTCGTAGAGTGCGGAGGCCGTCGAACGGGCCGTCCCCTCAAGCGGCCGTCCGCCCCGCAGGATCCGCCCATGTCCGCTGCCCCCGCGTCCTCCCTGTCCGCCCCGGCGGCGCCCGCCGTCGCTCCGACGCCCCTGATGGGCGCGGCGCTGGCCGAACGCTTCGCCGAGGTGCGGGCCTTCACGGAGCGGCTGGTCGAACCGCTCAGTCCGGAGGACTGCGTCGTCCAGCCGATGCCGGACGCCAGCCCGGCGAAGTGGCATCTCGCCCACACCACCTGGTTCTTCGAGGCGTTCCTGCTCAAGCCGTATCTGTCGAAGTATCAGGTCTTCCACCCGAAATTCGGCTTCCTGTTCAATTCCTATTACAACGCCCTCGGCCCCCGGCACGCCCGGGCCGCCCGGGGAATGCTGACCCGGCCGTCGTTGGAGGAGGTGTTCGACTACCGGGCCCACGTCGATCGGCATATGGCCGAACTGCTGGATCAAAACGAAAGCGCCGAGACCGCCCGACTGATCGAGGTCGGCCTGAACCACGAACAGCAACACCAGGAATTGTTACTGACGGACATTAAATATACTCTCTGGCGGAACCCGCTGCGTCCGGCGTATCGGGAAGGAATGTCGAATGACGAATGTCGAATGACGAATGTCGAAGGGGGCGGTGATAAACCTCCTTCGTCATTCGTCATTCGTCATTCCTCATTCACCCAATTCGACGAGGGCCTCTATCACGTCGGCCGCGACACCGGCGTTTTCTGTTACGACAACGAACAGCCGCGGCACCGCGTCTGGCGGGAGGCGTTCGAGCTGGCCGATCGTCCCGTCACCTGCGGGGAGTGGGCCGCCTTTATCGAGGACGGCGGGTATCGGCGGGCGGAATTGTGGCTCTCCGCCGGTTGGGCGGCGGTGCAGCGGGAGGGGTGGGAGGCCCCGCTGTATTGGGAGCGGAATAAAGACGGCGAATGGCGGACCTTCACCCTGGCCGGCATGGCCCCGATCGATCCGGCGGAGCCGGTGTGTCACGTGAATTATTACGAGGCGGACGCCTTCGCCCGCTGGGCGGCGCTGTCCGAGCCGGGCCTGCGGCTGCCGACCGAGCAGGAGTGGGAGATCGCCGCGGACGCCGCCGGCTTCGACCCCGCCGCCGGCGACGTGGCGGACCGCGGCCGCTTCCACCCGTCCGCCCCGGCCCCCGGCTCCGGTTCCGACGGCGGTCCGCGGGGGTTGGCCGGCGGGGTGTGGGAATGGACCGCCAGCCCCTACGTCGCCTACCCCGGCTACGCCCCGCCGGCCGGGGCCCTGGGCGAGTACAACGGCAAGTTCATGTGCGATCAGTGGGTGCTCCGGGGCGGCTCCTGCGCGACCTCCGCGACCCACCTGCGGGCCACCTACCGCAACTTCTTCCCCGCCGACGCCCGCTGGCAGTTCAGCGGTCTGCGGCTGGCGCGATGAACTCCCGGGTCTCGTCGTCCGGCTGCTCCCGCCGGATCGTCACGCCCACGCCGGCGGCGTCCGGCAGGGCGTCCGGCTTCTCGACGCTCACCTCGCAGGCCCGCACCCGCGGGTCCTCCAGGCAGGCGGCGGCCAGCCAGTCGCACAGCGTTTCCACGAGCTGAAAGCCGCCCGTCTCCACCAACGTCCGGGCCCGGTCGGCGACGGCGCTGTAGTCGACGGCGTCCTCGATCCGCTCCGACGCCGCCGCCGGGCGGGTGTCCGTCTCCAATGTCAGGCTCACTTTCACCGCCTGCGGCGTGACGCGTTCCTCAGGATGAATCCCGAGGATGCCGCGGCAAAGCAAGTCACGAACGATGACGCGGTCGGGCATGGGAACGTCGGATGTCGGATGTCGGATGTCGGATGTCGGATTTTATGGGGTGAGCTGTCGGCAAGACGATCAAGCGGCCGTCGGTACGTTACATCCGAAATCCGACATCCCACCTCCGACACCGTCACAGATGGTCGCCGCCGGTGACGTGGAGCACCTCGCCGGTGACGTACTCGGCTTCGCAGAGGTAGCGGACGGCCCCGGCGACCGGGTCGGCGCCGCCGACGCGGTCCAGCGGGACGGCGGCCCGCACCCGGCTTTCCCACTCCTCCGGCGTCTCCCCCCGGCCGGCGGGCGGCAGCATCTCTCCGGGGGCGACGCCGTTGACGCGGATCGCCGGCGCCAGCCGCAGGGCGAGCCCCTTCGTCAGCGCCAGCAGGCCGGCCTTTGCCGCGGTGTAGGGAAGGTCCTCGGCCGTCGGCCGCGTCGCCCGGCGGCAGAGGATGTTGACGAGGCTGCCGCCGTCGCCCTCGAACTGCTCCGCGAACCGCTGGGCGAGGAAGAACGGCGCCTTGAGGTTCAGCCCGAGGTGGCGGTCCCAGTGGTCCTCCGTAATGGTGCCGAAGTCGCCTGGCTCGTAGATCGCGGCGTTGTTGACCAGCACGTCGGCCCGGCCGAACCGCTCCCGCACGGCGGCGAACAGCGTGGCGGCGCCGCGGACCGGATCGCGCAGATCGGCGTGCACGGCCACCGCCCGGCGGCCGGTGTCGTCGCAAATCCGGCGGACGACGGCGTCGGCTTCCTCGGCGTGCGACCCGTAGTGCACGACGACGTCGCAGCCGGCGGCGGCCAATTCCAGCGCGATCGCCCGCCCCAGTCGGACGGCGGCCCCGGTGACGACGGCGGTCTTTCCCGTGAGTTCCACGCCCCCGTTGTACCGTTTTGGCCGGGCGATCCCACCGCCGAAAGGTCGGGCGAACCCGCGAATCCGCCGTCTCGACGGAGTTCGTACGTCGCACGGGGCGACATCATGGGTGTCGAATCGAGGGCGGCGCCAATACTACCCGGTCCGCCCGCCTCGCCCCGCCTGCGCCCGCCATGCTTCGAACCGCCCGCACCGCGTCCCCCCGGCGGTCCCTGGGCGGCGGGCCCTCCGATCGCTCCGCAGGCCAGACCCACGGGAGCCGGAACCGCGGGAGCGGGCCTGAGGTGGTGATCGTGGGCGCCGGTCCCGGCGGGCTGGCCTCCGCCATGTTGCTGGCCCACGCGGGGGCGCGGGTCACGGTGCTGGAACGCCGCGACCGCCCCGGCGGACGCACCAGCGCCATCGAGGCGGAGACGGCGGAGGGCCGTTTTCGATTCGACACCGGGCCCACCTTCTTCCTCTACCCCCGCGTGCTGGGCGAGATCTTCGCCGCCGTCGGCCGGGACCTGATGACGGAGGTTCCGATGACGCGGCTGGACCCGCAGTATCGGTTGGAGTTCGGCTCCGGCGGCCGGCTGGACGCCACCCCGAACGTCGCCGAGATGGAACGGCAGATCGCCGCGATTAATCCCGCCGACGCCGGCCGCTTCGCGGACTTCCTCGCCGAGAACCGGGTCAAACTCGCCAAGTTCCGCCCGATTCTGGAGAATCCCTTTTGCAGCTGGAAGGACCTCGCCAGCCCCACGCTGGCAAAGATGCTGCCGCTGGTCCGGCCCTGGCTGAGCCTCGACGGGGAATTAAAGCGCCACTTTTCCGACCCCCGACTGCGGGTGGCGTTCAGCTTTCAAAGTAAATATCTGGGGATGAGCCCGTTCCGCTGCCCGTCGCTGTTCAGCATCCTTAGTTTTTTAGAGTACGAGCACGGCGTCTGGCACCCGACCGGCGGTTGCGCCGCGGTCAGCGAACGGATGGCGGAGATCGCCGTGGAATTGGGCGTCGACCTGCAACTCGACAGGGAAGTGACGGGGCTGCAATTCAAGGGGAAGAAGCCGGTCGCCGTGGAGACTGCCGACGGCGAGACGCACCGCTGCGACGCGCTGGTGATCAACGCCGATTTCGGTCGGGCGATGACCCGGTTGGTGCCGGACCGGCTGCGGAAGAACTGGACGGACGCCAAAATCGGCAAGAAGAAATTCAGCTGTTCGACCTATATGCTGTACCTCGGGGTCGAGGGGCTGGAGGACGAACTGCCGCACCACACGATCTATATCGCCGAGGACTACGAACGCAATCTGCGGGAGATCGAAACGGACCGCGTCCTCTCCGACGACCCCAGCGTGTACGTGCAGAACGCCTGCGTGACGGACCGGTCGCTGGCGCCGCCGGGCTGCTCAACCCTCTACGTGCTGGCCCCCGTGACGCACGAGTCGCCCCACGTCGACTGGGACCGCGACGCCCCCGCCTTCCGTGAGCGGGTGCTGGATCAGGTCGAATCGAAGTTCGGCGTGAAGAACCTCCGCGATCGCATCCGTTTTGAAAAGCAGATCACACCCGCGGACTGGGACGGCGGATACGAGATTCATAAGGGGGCGACGTTCAACCTCGCTCACAACCTCACCCAGATGTTGCACCTCCGGCCGCGGAACCGGTTCGAGGACTTGGACGGCACCTATCTCGTCGGCGGGGGCACGCATCCGGGGAGCGGATTGCCGGTGATTTACGAGTCGGCCCGCATCTCCTCCCGGCTGCTCGCCAAGGACTACGGGCTGCCGGAGGTACCCACGGCGACGCTGCCGTCGCCCGCTTCGGAGGAACCCGTCGCAGAGCCGGCGGTCGTCGAACCGCAGACCGTGGAGGCGTCCGTATGAACGTCGCCGACGTTGAACCGCCCGCGACGGCGGAGCGGGCTTCCACGCGGACCCCGCGGATCATCGGCGGCCGCAGCGTCGGCGTGCCGGCCGGGCAGGTGGCGCGGTACGCCGTGCAGAAACTCCGCACCGCCCAACCGGCCTGGGCCGCGACGCCGCCTAACGACCGGCTGGAGGTGATCGAACGTTTCCGTCGGCTCGTCGCCAAGAACCCCGACCGCCTGACCGCCGCGGTGACCTCCCCCGTGCGGCGGGACGCGGCGGAGACGCTGTCGGCGGAGGTGCTTCCGCTGTGCGAGGCCTGCCGGTTCCTTGAACGCAACGCCGAGGAGCTGCTCGAACCGAAACGTCGCGGCAACCGCGGCCGGCCAGCGTGGCTGTACGGCGTCAAGCTGACGGATCGCCGCGAGCCGCACGGCGTGGTGTTGGTGCTGGGAACGTGGAACTACCCGCTGTTCCTCACCGGCACGCAGACGCTCCAGGCCCTCGTCGCCGGCAACGCCGTGCTGGTCAAACCGGGCCGCGGCAGTCGGGCCGCTGCCGCGGTGTTGCGGGACCTGCTGTTGGAAGCCGGTTTGCCGCCGGGCGTGCTGGCGGTCCTGGGCGAGGAGCCCGAGGCCGGGCGAGCGGCCGTCAACGCCGGGGTGAACAAGGTCGTGCTGACCGGTTCCGCCTCCACCGGGCGGGCCGTGCTGGCGGACTGCGCCGACAGCCTGACCCCCGCGGCGATGGAGCTGTCCGGCTGCGACGCCGCCTTCGTGTTGGAGGGGGCCGACGTGACGCTCGCCGCCAAATGTCTTGCCCTGAGCCTCACCTGGAACGGCTCCGCCACCTGCGTGGCCGCCCGACGGGTATTCGTCCACCGCTCCCTCGCCGACGAGCTACGGGGCGAACTGGTCGAACGCGTCTCCACCGTCGCCCCCGTCCCCTGCGAACGCAACGCGGCGGCGACCGCGGAGGAGCTGATCGAAGAGGCGTTGAACCTCGGCGCCACGCGGCTGTGCGGCACGATCGACCACCGCCCCGACCCGCCCCGGGCGATGCCGGTCGTGCTGGCCGACGTGCCGGGGCGGGCGTCGATCCTCAAAACGGATCTGTTCGCCCCCGTGCTGTCGCTAATCGAGGTCGGCGGCGAGGACGAGGCTCGGGCCCGGGACAACTGCTGCCCGTACGCCCTCGGCGCCACGGTCTTCGGCCCGCCCCGGGCGGCCCGACGGTTGGCGGAGAAATTGGACGCCGGCTGCGTGGTCATCAACGACTTCCTCATTCCCACCGCCGATCCGCGGGTGAGCTTCGGCGGCCGCGGCGAGAGCGGCTTCGGCGTCACCCGCGGCCCGGCCGGCCTGCTGGAGATGACCCGCCCCAAGGCCGTGCTCGAACAGGTTTCCTCCTGGCGCCCGCACCTTGATCCCCCCGAGGGCGATCAGGCCGAATTCTTTAAAACCTACCTGCTCGCCGCCCACGCGGACGGGCTGGGGAATCGTCTGAAGCACGGCTGGGCGTTCGTGAAAGAATGCTTCGCCCGCAACCGCAACGCGTCCGCCGGCGCCACGAACGTCCCGGACGCTTGAGGCGTCCGAGCGTACCCGCTCACTCACCCCCGTTCCGCCCGCTGATCCCCCGATGATCGCCCCCGTCACCGCCGCCCCGCCCGCCCCGCCGCAGACGGGGAAGAAGCCGGACGCCCCGATCGCCGTGATCGGCGGCGGCTTGGGGGGCCTGGCCGCCGCGGCGACGCTGGCCGCCCGGGGGTACAAGGTCACGCTGTTCGATAAGAACCCCTGGCTGGGCGGGAAAGCGGCCGTCTACGAGGACGGCGGCTACCGGTTCGATATGGGGCCGACGATCCTCACCCTGCCGACGGTACTCAAGCGCATCTTCGCCGAGGCCGGGAAAGACCTCGCCGATTATTGCGAGATCGTCCCCCTGGACCCCCAGTGGCGCTGCTTCTTCGACGAAAAGGCCGGCGGGGGCGTGCTGGACCTCACCGCCGATCAGGCGGCGATGAAGAAGAACCTCGACGAGTTTACCGGGGCGGAAGACTCCTCGGAGGGCTACGCCGCCTTTCTGAAATACGCCAAGCGGCTCAACGACGTCTCGGACCGGTTCTTCTTCTATAAGAACGTCGGCGGGATCCGGGACACGCTCAAGCTCGGCGGGATGTTTAATTTGGAAACGCTCGGCGATTTGCGGGCGTTGAAGATGGGCAAGAGCGTCGCCGACACCGTCCGCAGCTACGTGCCGGACGCCCGCGTCGCCCAGATGGTCGACCACTACACCCAGTACGTCGGCAGCGCCCCGGATCAGAGCCCCGCGGTGCTCTGCGGGATCGCCGATATGCAGACGACCGGCGGCGTCTGGTATCCCATGGGCGGCACCCGGGCCGTGCCGGAGGCGTTGATGAAGTTGGGGGAAGAATTAGGCGTCGAGTATCGGCCCGGCACGCACGTGACCGAGATTACTCGAGAGAACGGCCGGGTGACGGGGCTTAGAACCGCCGACGGACAGACGCACCGCTTCGCCGCGGTCGTCTCCAATTCCGACACCGTCCGCACCCACCGGGAGCTGCTGGACGGTCCGGACGCCGAGAAGTTCCTCAAAAAGGACCGCGAACCGGCGTGCAGCGGCGTGGTGCTGTATCTCGGTCTCAAGAAAAAATACGACCACATTCTGCACCACAACTTCGTGTTCAGCCGGGACCCGCACGAGGAGTTCGAATATATTTACCGCAAGGGCGAGCCGGCCCCGGACCCGACGGCGTACGTCTGTGCCCCGTCCGTCACCGAGCCCGCCGTCGCCCCGGAGGGGGGCGAGGCCCTGTACGTGCTGGTCCACACCCCCTACCTGCGGCCCGGCCAGGACTGGCGGGCGATGTTCCCGGAGTACCGCCGGACGATCCTCGAAAAGCTCAAGTCGACCGCGGGGATGGAGGACCTGGAGGACCGGATCGAGGTGGAGCACCACCTCACGCCGCAGGATATCCACGACCGGTATCACGTCCTCAACGGGGCGATCTACGGCCTCGCCAGCCACGGGACCTACTTCGGCGCCTTCAAGCCGGCCAACCGCAGCCCGCGGGTGCCGGGGTTGTACTTTGCCGGCGGCAGCGCCCACCCCGGGCCCGGCATGCCGATGGTGATGATGAGCGGCTGGACCGCCGCCGACACCCTCGACCGCGACGGGGTGGTCCGCGCGTGACCTCCGCTCCCGCTCCCCCGCGTCAACGGCGGGTTTCCTTTCAGGGAATATATTGATGGAGGCGTGAAGACCTCCGGCGTCGATTCGCCGGATTAGGACGTTCCTCCCAGCCGAATCAGGCGTGCGTCGCTGTTGCAACAGGGGCGTTCCGGGGGCGGCGGGGTCGATTCTTTACGGGGAACTTACGGTTTTTTCTTCAACGTCGAGGGCGAGTCGGGCATACTGAACTCGTCCGGCGGCGACGGAGCGACCCGGCCGACGGCCTTCCCCCTCCCCCGCCCTTCCGTGTCTTCCTCGCCGTCCCCGTCCCCCTCGCAGCTGGCCCCGCGGTCCGGGCGGCCCGCTCCCGTTGAACCCGGCGCCGAGTCGCGGTGGGGTCGGCTGGAACGGCTGGCCGACCGGTTCGAGGAAACCTGGGGCCGGCCGGGGGCGAAGTCGATCGAGGCGACGCTCGCCGTCGTCTCGGCGGAGGACCGGCTGGAATTGCTGCACGCGCTGATCGCCGTGGAGGCGGAACAGCGCCGGCAGGCCGGCGAGCGGCCGCACCCGGCGGACTACCTCGGCCGGTTCGACGACCTGTTGGACTCGGGGCGAGACGAGCGGAAGCCGGCGCTGACGGAGGAGGAGGTTCGCGGGCTGCTCACGCCGCACCTGCCGACGACGCTCTGTCCGCACGACCGGACGATGAACGAGGGCAGCTTCGGCGCCGCGGTCCGCGTCGGCCGCCGGGCCGAGGACCCGCCGTCGCTGCCGCCGCACCTGCAAATCGAGACCGGGTACGGCTCCGGGGGGCTGCTGGGCCGCGGGGGCATGGGCGCCGTCTGGGCCGCCCGCGACTTCCGTCAGCTGACGGAGGGCCGGCGGCCGCGGCCGGGACGAATCGTCGCGGTGAAGGCGCTGTTGCCGGGCGCCGCCGCGAACTCCCAGTTGCTGGCCCGGTTCGCCCGGGAAGCGGCGATCCTCCACGCCTTCGGCGACCCGGCGGTGCCGAAGTTCTACGAGTACCGCCCCCCCTCCGCCCAGGCGGACGCCCACATCATCACGGATCTGGTCGTCGGCGAAACGTTCGAGTCGCTGCTCGAATCGCGGCGCCGGTCGGGACGCGCCGGCTGCGACGCCCGCGGGACCGGCAACGGCCGGCTGCGGATGTTCCGCAAGGCCGTCGCGGCGGTCGCCCGCGGCCACGCGATCGGTCTGATCCACCGGGACCTGAAGCCGTCCAACATGATGGTGCGGGTCTCCGACGAGCAGGGCCGCCGCCGGGTGTTCCTGCTGGACTTCGGGATGGCTTTCATGCCGGGGCTGCCGCCGGACCCCTGCGACGAGTACGGCCGCCTCGCCGCGGCCGCCCTTGAGGACGGGACCGACGACTCCGAGTTCCTGCACACCCCTGCCCGGAAGCTGAACGCCCCGTCGACGTCGCAGATCGAGACGGACACTGTGGGCTTCACGGTCTTCGACGAGGCGACCGTGCCGCCGCCCCCCGACGCGGTCGCCGGCGACGGCTCGGGCGACTTCGTGGAGGCGCCTCCGGCCCCGCCCGGCCGCCCGCTGGGCGCCACCCGGGCCCTGGACGGCCGCACGGCGACCCGCACGCTGATCGGCAGTCTGCCGTACATGGCGCCGGAGCAGGCCCGCCGCCACCGGGTCGGCCCGACCGCGGACGTCTACAGCCTCGGCCTGATCCTCGTAGAGATTCTCACCGGCGAGCAGGCCCGGGACGTGTCCGAGGCCGATGCGGTGATCGAAAAGGCCCGCAAAGGCGACATCGACGCGGCGATCGATCGTTTGGGCCTGTGCGCCGCCCGTTCGGAGCTGATCGAACTGGCGTTGCGCTGCGTCCGCTACGACCCCCGACGCCGCCCCGCCGACGCGGGCGAACTGCTGGCGGAGCTGGACGCCCTCAGCGTGCGGGACCCCAAGTCCGGCGCCCGCGCCTGGGACCCCCGCACGGTGGCTCGCTGCCGCGGGCGCCGCAACTTCGTCACGGGCTCCCGCGGACGACTTCGCGCCGCGGTCGGCTCCGCCGCCCCCGCCTCGCCCGGCGCCTGGCTCAAGGCGGCGGCCGAAACGCTGTTCAGACCGCCCCGGCGTCCCGCCTGAGCGTCGCCGCCGTCGATTTCTTCGGACGAACCGGGGCCCGGGGGCGCCCCCGCGTCCCAGCGGCGGGCGGCGGGGGTCTCGACCGCACGGTCGCCCCTCGATACAGTCCCGGGCCGCGCCCGCGTCGCCCGCGGCGCTGGAACCCCGCCGGAATCCCGCCGCCCCGGAGGTTCGCTCCGCGCGTCGCCCCCCCTTCCGTTTCGCACCGACCCGTCCGATGGACCCGCGTTTCATCCGCAACTTTTCCATCGTGGCTCATATCGACCACGGCAAAAGCACGCTGGCCGACCAACTGCTCCTCAAAACCGGGGCGATCACGGAGCGGGAATTCAAAGAACAGCTGCTCGACGACCTGGACGTCGAAAAAGAGCGGGGCATCACCGTCAAGGCCCGCACCGTCGCGCTGAAGTACAAGCATACCGACGGCGAAATCTACGAACTGAACCTGATCGACACCCCCGGGCACGTCGATTTCCATTACGAGGTCTCCCGCAGCCTCGCCGCCTGCGAGGGGGCGCTGCTGTTGGTCGACGCCTTCCAGGGCGTGCAGGCCCAGACCGTCGCCAACGCCTACGCCGCGATCGATCAAAACCTGGAGATCATCCCGGTCGTCAACAAGATCGACCTGCCGGTCACCCGCATCGACGACGTGCTGGAGGAGGTGGAAAGCGTCCTCGGGCTCGACCCGTTCGGCGCCGTCCGCGTCAGCGCCAAGAAGGGGCTGAACATCGAAGACTGCCTCGCCGCGATCGTGGAGCGGATTCCCGCCCCCCAGGGCGACCCCGCCGATCCCCTGCGGGCGCTGGTGTTTGACAGTAAGTACGACTCCTACAAGGGCGTGTTCACCTACATTCGGGTGAAGGAGGGCACGGTCAAGAAGGGGGACAAGATCCGCTTTATGAAGGGCGGGGACGAGCACGACATTATCGAGATCGGCCAGTTCGCCCCGCTCCGCAAGGAGTGCAAGCAGCTCGGCCCGGGGCAGGTGGGCTACCTGCTGACCGGCATTAAAGAGCTGGACAAGGTCACCATCGGCGACACCGTTACCCACGCCGAACGCCCGGCCAAGGAGGCGCTGCCGGGCTATCAGAAGCCCAAGCAGATGGTCTTCTGCGGCATGTACCCGATCGACGGCCGGGACTTCGAAAAGCTGCGGGACGAGATGCAGAAGCTCGCTCTCAACGACAGCAGCTTCTCCTATACGCCGGAGACCTCCGACGCCCTCGGCTTCGGCTTCCGCTGCGGCTTTCTGGGGATGCTCCACATGGAGATCATCCAGCAGCGCCTGGAGAGCGAGCAGGACGTCGACCTGATCCAGACGGCTCCCAACGTCACCTACGAGATTGAGGAGCGCTCCGGGGAAGTCTACAAAATCGACAACCCGCAGGACGTGCCCGACGCCGGCGTGATCGAGGAGTTCCGCGAGCCGATCGCCCGCGTGAACTTTATCCTCTCCAAGGAGCATATCGGCCCGATCATGCAGCTCTGCGCGGAGCGCCGGGGCGAATACAAAACGACCGAGTATCTCGGCCCGGACCGGGCTCAGCTGACGTACGAACTCCCGCTGGCGGAGATCGTCTACGACATGTACGACAAGCTGAAGTCCGTCACCAGCGGCTACGGCACGATGGACTACGAGGTGATGGGCTTTAAGCCGGCCGACTTGGTCAAGATGGACATTCTCGTCAAGGGCGAGCGGGTCGACGCCCTCGCCACCATCGTCCATAAAATGAACGCGGACACCCGCGGCCGGCAGCTGTGCAAGCGGCTCAAAAAGGAGATCAGCAAGCACCAGTTCGAAATCCCGATCCAGGCGGCGATCGGCGGCCGTATTATCGCTCGGGAAACGATCAGCGCCCTGCGGAAGAACGTGACGGCCAAGTGCTACGGCGGCGACATCACGCGGAAGCGCAAGCTGCTCCAAAAGCAAAAGGAGGGCAAAAAGCGGATGCGCCAGTTCGGCAGCGTGGAGATTCCCCAGAAAGCCTTCCTCAGCGTGCTGAGCACGGATGAGGATTGACCTCGGCGGCGGATCCGGGGCATGTTGAGCAGCGCCGTTCTGCGGTACAGCATGAGAAGCGTTCGCCCCGCCCTTTCTCCGCCTAGCACCCGTGCCGCTGTATAGAATCGCTGACGACCGCTTCGACGGCCTGACCCGCACCACTTTTGCGGAGGCCGGCGTCACCGAGCGAGGGCATCTGCAACGGTTCCTGCGGGAGCGGGCCGACGTGTTCGACCCGGACCTCCTGCTGCTCGCCGAGGAGTTCAGCGATTGGGCGGACAGCCAACGTCGGGTCGATCTGTTGGGCGTCGACCGCGACGGCACCTTGGTCGTAATTGAGTTGAAACGCGGCGCCGGGGAGCACATGGAACTTCAAGCGTTGCGGTATGCTGCAATGGTGTCCGACATGACGCTGGACCGGGCGGTCCGGGCGTTCGCCGCCGGCCTCGGCCCAAACGACGAGGCCGACGCCCGCGAGGCCCTGATGACTCACCTCGAGAGTGATCGCGAGGAAGATTTTGCCGGAGACGTGAGGATCGTTCTGGCTAGCGAGACGTTCGAGACGGAAATCACCACGACGGTGCTTTGGCTCAACGCACAGGGGTTGGACCTGCGGTGCGTGGAGATGACAGCGTATGACGACCCGTCGGGCGGGGTGCTGCTGGACGTCCGACAGGTGATCCCGCTGCCGAGCGAAGAGCGGTATCGGGTGCGGGCGAAGGCGAAGCGGGCCGCCGAGCGGGCGGATCGGGCCGGACTAACCGAGGCCGAAGAGCGACGCCGAAGGTTCTGGCAGCGGGTCATCGAACACGCGAACGAGCGGGAAGCGATCCCCTCGCTGTTCATGACGAAGGGCGGGACGCCGAAGCGGCCGAACCGGGGCTCGCAGCTCTCGCACAAGCCGGGCACGGTCGCGGGACTGGATTGCTGGGTCGGCTTGGAAGTCGACGGGAGTTCGGCCGTTTACCCGCGGGCTTTCGTCAGTGACGCGGCGGACGAGACGCCCGCCGCGTTCGATCAACTGACGCGGGCGGCCGACCAGATCGAGGCTGCGTTCGGCGAGCCGCTCGGTTGGGATCCGAAAGACGGAAAACGAGACTGCATCGTCGCCGGCCCGAAGGTGTCGGGGTCTGCGGAGGTACAAGCTGACTGGGACGATTTGATCCCGGCCGCGGTCGACGCCCTCGTCAGATTTCACGCGGCCCTTCTGCCGCATCTAGATAGTGCGGTTGAGAGTGCGGACCGCTCGGGGGGCTAACGTCCCGCGATCTCTTGCACGACAGCGTGTCGGACCGGCGGATACAACTCCGGCGTCGCTGTCAGCGCACCGTCATCCCGACACGTCCCGACGCTTCCAGAACAACGTCAGGGCCGCAGGCAACAGCACGAGGTCGCCGATCAGGGCTGCGAACAGGGTGACGCACGTCAGTTCCGCGAAGCGGCGGGTGGGGACGAATTCGCTCCACAGTAAGACTGAGAGGCCGGCGAGGATCAGGCCGCTGGTCAGCACGATCGCCCGGCCGCTGGCGGCCAGGGCCCCGGCGACGGACTCCGACACGGAACGGCCCGCGGTCCGTTCCTCCCGGAAGCGGGCGAGGAAGTGGATCGTGTCGTCCACCGCCACGCCCAGACCCACGGCGAACACGATCGCGTTGCCGGCGTTCAGGTCGAGCCCCCGCAGCCGCATGTAGCCCAGCGTGAGGATCAGCGGGGTGAGGTTCGGGATCATCGCGATCAGCCCCGCCCGCACGCTGCGGAACAGCAGGCCGATCACCGCGAAGATCACCCCCGTCGCCCCCGTCAGCCCCCACAGGAAGTCGCGGATGAAGCGGTTCATGCCGACAGCGTTCACGTAGCCGTCCCCCGTCAGCCGCCAGGAGATCCCGTGTGGGTTGCGGACCGGGTCGTCCGGCGGGAACCGCTCGTTCAGCAGGGTGCCCAGCCGCTCCGAGAGCCGCAGCGTCGCCGCAGTGCCGACGTCCGCGACCCGCACCACCACCCGGCCGGCGGAGGCGTCTGCATTGAGGAAGGGGGCGAGCGAGCCGGGCGCCGCCCGCTCCAGCAGAGCGCCGGCCTGCCGCAGGCGTTCCGCGGCGTCGGGACCGGCGGGGGCCTCGGCGAGAACCGTCGCGTCCCGGGCCACCCCGGCGAGCGTCCGCTGGTACAGGTCCGGGTAGCCCCGCACGCTGAGGACCCCCGGCAGCGTGCGGGCCTCGGCGGCGAAGCTCAACACGTCGGCGTAGACCGCCGGGGCCAGCAGCTCGCCGGGGCCGTTCCCGTTCTCCGCCTTCGCTTCCTCCTCGGCGGCGAACAGCAGGACCTCGACGGCGATCACCCCGCCCAGATCGCGTTCCACCCGACGGACGACGCGGGCGGCGGGGTGGGCCTCGTCGTAAGTTTCCAGCATCCGCGAATCGACCGACAACCCCCGCCAGCCGACGCCCCCCGGCAGCGGGAGCCCGGCCGACCCCAGCGCCCCCAGGCCGGACGCGACGACCGCCGCGGCGCCGAGGCCCAGGGCGACGGCGGGGTGACGGGCCGCCCACCCGCCGACCGGAACGGCCGGGTTCCAGGCGAGCCGATCCCCGGCCGGCCGCGGCGGTCGGCAGCGCCGGGCCAGCGCCCCGAACGCCGCCAGCGTGGAGAAGCCGAGGCAGACCAGCCCCGTCGCCGCCTGCACGGCGAGGGCCCGCACGGCGTCGCTGTTGGCGGTCAGCAAGGAGCCGAAGCCGATCGCCGTGGTGCCCAGCGTCAGGCCGACGGCGGGGGCCATCGCGACGAACGTTCGCTTCGCCGCGACGGCCCGGGCGGGGCGCCGTTGGGCGAGCGGGGCGGCGGCCCGCTCCGGGGTTTCGGCCGCTTCCTCCGCGTACCGGGCGAGCAGGTGCACCGCGGCGGCGAACCCCACGACGGTCAGCAGCACCGGGAGCACGTTCGCCAGGATGCCGAACGTCGTGCCCCCGACGGCCAGCAGCCCCGCCGCCCAGCTCAGCCCGCAGGCGACGCCCAGCAGCGGCACGACGACGCCGATCGTACGGCGGAAGGCGAGGGCGAGGGCGAGCAGGAACAGCCCGCCCGACAGCGGGAACAGCCACTCGGCGTCCCGCTCCAGCCCGTCGACGATCGCCAGCCGCAGCGCCGGCATGCCGCCGACCTCCGCCGAGAGCCCGGCCGGCGGGGGATCGGCCCGCAGGCGGGCGTTCACCGCGTTCACCGCCTCCCGCGTCTGCGGGGCGGCGCGGGCCTCCGGGGCGAGGATCGCCAGCACGGCGGCGGTGCGGCGGTCCGGGGAGACCAGACCCTCCGCCCGGCCGTCGGCGAGCTGCTCCCGCACCCAGGCGGCCTCCAGCGGGGTCGGCGGCACGTCCGCCCCGCCCGGCACGAGGGGCACCGTTTCGTACTCGCCGAAGTTCGCCAGGCTCAGCCGGCCGGTTTGCAGCGTGGGCAGGCCGGCCACGTCGACGACGTGCGGCAGCTTGGGGAGGGCCGCGACGAGCCGTTGCTGCCAGGCGAGGGCTTCGGCGCTGAGCACCCCGGGGGCGTCGTCGGCGGAGGCGCCGGGCGGGCGGGGGCGGTCGTCCTTGAGGAGGACCAGCAGCACGGCGTCCTCGGCGCCGAACCGTTCCCGGGCGGCCTCCATGTCCGCGGCGAGGTCGTCCCGGCCGGCGAGCACGCTTTGCGGGGAGAAGTCCGCGTTCGCCCCCGTCGCCGCCCAGCCCCCGACCGCGGCGAGCAGCAGCATCGCCGCCGTCGTCCAGGCGGGCCGGGCGGCCAGCCGGTCGTAGATCCGACCCAGCCAACCCTCCCCGAGCGCGTCTCCCGAGTCCTGCCCCGCCCCGCTCAAAAATTCGGCCCCGTCGCGGGTCGGGGGGCGTTGCCGCGGGGCGTCGCGGGCTTCGAGCCGACCGGCAGACCGGCGACGGCGACCTCCTCGCCGGGGCCGAGGTCGACTCCGGCGCCCAGCCCGTCGGTCGCCGCGGCGGAGCCGGCGGCGGGGGCGAGGTCGGCGGCGTCGACGACCTTCCAGTCCGGCACCCGGGGCCGTTCCAGCACGACGGCGGAGGAGCCGGTCCGGGCGTCCCGCTCCCCGCCGGCCGGGCCGGGGGGGCCGTCGCCGAGCGTCGGCGGCGGGGCGTAGGCGGTGGCGAAGGCGTTGGCCGCGCCCCAGACCGTCGCCCCGCCGGCGGTCAGGGCCACCCGACCCGGCCCGCCGGGCGGGGGCGGCAGGAACAGGCAGCGCTCCGTCAGGGCGACCGCCGCGGGGGCGTTCCCGTCCCCGCCGGAGGCGTCGAATACCGGGCCGCCGGCGGAGATCGTGCAGCGGGTCAGGGCGACGGCGCCGCCGCCCTCCGGGGCGAACCGCACGGCCGGCTCCGGCGTGACCAGCCCGCAGTTCGTCAGGGCGATCCCGCCGCCGTCCGCCTCCAACAGCCCCGCGGCCCCCTCGCCGAGCAGCAGCGTGCCGGTCAAAACCGCCGCCCCGCCGCGGACCCGCACCGCCGCGGCGTCGCCGGAGCCGGCCCGCAACTCGCACCGCCGGACCACCGCCAGCGCCGAGGGGCCGTCCGCGGCGATCAGCGGACCGGCGCCGGTGCGGTCCTCGCGGGCCTCCAGGGTGAGGTTGATCAGTTCCAGCCGGCCGTCCTCCACGGCGAGGGTGGGGGCCCTGCCGGCGGCCGTGGAGGCGGTGATCAGCGGCGTGTCGCCGTCCTCCTCGGCCCTCCCGACGATCCGCAGCGAACGGCCGACGATTTTCGCCGGTCGCAGCCGCACCCGCCGGCCGCCGGTCACCAGCAGCGTCGTGCCGTCCGGGTGGTTCTTCGCCAGTTCGTCGTCGAGGCGGAGGGCGGTCGTCTCCACGACGGGGGCGTCGGGAAACAGGCGGGACCACGCCGCCGGGTCGTCCGGCAGGCGGCGACCGGCCTCGCCGCGGGCCGCGACGGCCGGGGCGGGCAGGCTCCACCCCGTCGGGGCCGCACCGGGGGCGACCTCCAGTCCGGCGGGCGCGAACCGGGCGGGGTCGAGGGCGGCGAAGTTCGCGATCGGCTCCCCCTCCCAGCCGGCGGACCGGCCGGGGGCCTCCAGACTGGCCGGCGGGGCGAGCCCGGCGAGGGCGCCGCCCTGCACGGTCCACTTCACGTCGGCCTCCGGCGGGGAGAGCAGGGGGACGCCCTCCACGCCCGGCGCCGCTCCGAAGGCGCACCCGGCGAGCGTCACCGCCGGCGGACCTCCCGGTCCCGGCGGGACGACGACCGCGGCCTGTCGGAACACGCCCACACAGTTGACGAACCGGGCGGAGCGCCGGGGGGCCGACGGCTTCGCGGTCGCATGCACGCCGGCGGAGACGGCGGTGCGGTAGGCGATGAAGTGCACGGCCCCGCCGCGGGCGGCGGGCCGGTTCCGGCGGGCCGCGCCCTCGGAGGCCGTGGCGTCCGGCGGGAAGGCGACGGCCGGGCCGTCGCCGCAGGCCAGCAGGCAGTTTTCCGCGAACAGGTCCGCGGGTCCGCCGGCGAGGCTCACGCCGGTCAGGGCGTTTCCTCGGAGGATCGTTCCGTCCAACAGCACGTGCGCAGCGGTCGCACCGCCGCCGGCCGCCCGGACCGCAACCGCCGGAGCGTCGCCGCGGTCGGTCACGGAGCCGCCGCGGAGAACGGCGGTCGCCGCGGCGGCCTCGATCAGGGCGGGCGTCGGGCCGTCGCCGGCGCGTTCCGGCAAGACGATGTGCAGGTTCTCCAACGTCAGCGAGCCGCCCCGGGCCCGCAGCCAGCCGGCGGCGCCGGGCGGCAGGGCGGCGGCGTTGACGATTGGTTCGTCGCCGCCGCCGGCCCGCAGCCGGACGTCCGCCCCCTCCGGCAGGTCGAGCCGAGGGAGGGTGAACGGGCCGACGCCCCGCAGCGTCACCGTGCCGCCGGCGGCCGGCAGCTCAGCGAGGGCGGCGGCGAGGGAGGCGGCCCGGGGGGCGCCGGTCGGGTTCGGGTCGGCGGCGCCGGCGACGACGGTCACCTCCGGGCCGCGGGCGGCGGGCAGCTCCCCAACCCAGTCCGGGGCGGCGGCGGGGTCTTCCGGGACGCGCTGCGGCGCGGGGCGGTCGTCCGCTTCCCGCACCAGCGTGGCCTCCGCCTTCGGATCGTCGGGATTCGTTGCGTCCGCCGCGGCGCTCGCGGCCGCGGCGGCGGCCTCTCCGGCGCCGTCCCGCGGGCCGTCCACGACGCGGGGCGGACCGCCGAACGCCCCGCTGAACTTCGCCGCCAGTAGAACGGCCCCGATCAATAAGACCAGCACGCCGCCGCCGATCAACGCGTTGCGAATCAGCAGCGGATTCAGGCCCCTGTTGTCCCCCTTCGAAGCGCCGGCCGGCTTGCGGCGGCGGGGGGAGGAGTCGTCCTCGTCGCTGGCGGCGCTCGGATCGGCGACCGGCAGCTCGCCAGCCCGCAGGGCGGGGCGGGCCGCCGGACCTTTCGCGCCGCTGCGTTTCTTCGCCGGGCGGCGGCGGGGGCCGGAGCCGTCCTCGTCCTCCTCTTCGAGGACGTCGGCGGCGGGTCGTTCGCCGGCCGGCGCGGCCGCGCGGTCCGCTTTTTCCCGTCGCGTCCGCCGTTTCTTCCGACCGCGACGGCTGGTGGGGAGGTCCTCCGCCTCGTCCTCGTCCTCCTCGTCTCCGCCGGCGAAGCGGGCCGCGGCCTCGGCTTCGTCTTCCTGGTCGGCGAGCAGCGCTGCGACGTCCTCGTCGTCGTGGCTGTCGGCCAGGTCCTTCAGCAGGTCGCTGCTGACCGATCCCCGGCGTCTGCGGGCCAGTTCGAGGTCGTCAAGGAACTCCTGCGGCGTGGCGTAGCGGTCCGCCGGGTTCTTCGCCATCGCCCGCTGGAGCACCGCGACGTAGCTGTCCGGGATGTCGTCGTGCAGGCTCCGCGGGTCCGGGATCGGCTCATTGTCATGGGCGGACAACTTCGCCGTCAGCGAGTCCCCGGGGTAGGGGATGCGGCCGGTCAGCATGTGAAACCAGGAGCACGCCAGCGAATACAGATCGCTGCGGACGTCGGCGTTGCGGCTGTTCTTGGCCTGCTCCGGCGCCATGTAGTCCACCGTCCCCACGGTGTACCCGGCGCGGGTGATGCCGCCCTCGGCCTCCTCCTCCACCGCCCGCGCCAGCCCGAGGTCCGCCAGCACCGCGGAGCCGTCCCGTCGAACCATGATGTTCGACGGCTTGATATCCCGGTGGACGATGCCCTTTTCGTGCAGGTGGACGAGAGCCTCGCCGATCTGGCGGACGAGGTCCGTGGCCCGTTTGTGGGGAAGCCGCTCCCGGGTCTTGAGCAGGCGGTCGACGTCCTTGCCGTCGACGTACTCCAGGGCGATGTAGAGGGCCCTGTCCGTTTCCCCGCTGTCGAAAACCGTGACGATCCCGGGGTGGTGCAGGCGGGCGGCGGCCCGGGCCTCGCTGCGGAAGCGGGCGATCAGGTTGGCGGGCATGTCCGGCCGCTTGGGGAGCACCTTCAGGGCGACGGTGCGGCCCAGCTCCACGTCCTCGGCCAGATAGACCACCCCCATTCCGCCGGCCCCGAGCTTCCTGACCGGGCGGTACTTCCCGAGCTGCTTCGGCGGGGCGGCGTCTGCCATGGAGGTCTGTGGGAAGAAGGGGGACCGAACAGATTACCGCGCGGGGGCGGCCGGGGTATGCCTTGCCGGCCTTTCCCCCGGCTGCGCCGCGGTCGCCGACGCCGTTCTCCCGCCTAACCCGACGCGGCCGACCGGCCTCCGCCGCGGTCCCCCGCCGCCGCGTCGGGCGGGCGGAACCGGACGGTTCCGGGGCCGGCTCAATCGCCCTCCATGCCGAGTTGCTTCATCTTGCGGTACAGGTTGCTGCGGTGCAGACCGAGCAGCTTGGCGGCCTCGCTCATGTTGCCGCGGACGCGATCCACGGCGGCGGCGATGAACTCCCGCTGGAAGTCGCGAGTGGCCTCCGTGAGCTTCGCCTCCCCGCCGGCGCCGGCCGTGCCGGGGCGGCCGGGGGCCAGCAGGAAGGTGAGCTCCGCCGGTTCGACCGTGTCGCCGTTGCCGAGGTAGACGACCCGCTCGATCGTGTTCCGCAGCTCCCGGACGTTGCCGGGCCAGGCGTGGGCCTGGAGCCGTTTCCGGGCTTCCGCCGACAGCCGCGGCAGCGGCCGGCCGGCCTTGGCGGCGAACGTGGCGAGGAAGTGCTCCGCCAGCGGGATCACGTCCTCCGGCCGTTCCCGCAGCGGCGGGAGGTGATGCGTGACCACGCCCAGCCGGTAGTACAGGTCCGCCCGGAAAGACTTGTTCGCCACCTTCTCCGCCAGATCGGCGTTGGTCGCGGCGACGACCCGCACGTCGACCGGGATCGGCTTCGATCCGCCCACCCGGGTGACGACGCGCTGCTCCAGGACCCGCAGCAGCTTGGCCTGTCCGCCGGGGCTCATGTCGCCGATCTCGTCGAGGAACAGCGTGCCGCCGTCGGCCAGTTCGAACTTGCCCGGCCGGGCCTCGCGGGCGTCGGTGAAGGCGCCGCGTTCGTGGCCGAACAGCTCGCTTTCCAGCAGCGACTCCGTGAGGGCGGCGCAGTTCACGGCGACGAACGGGCCGTTGGAGCGGGGGCCGCGGTCGTGCAGGCAGGTGGCGACGACCTCCTTGCCGGTGCCGGACTCCCCGGTGACGAGCACCGGCAGATCGGTCGCGGCGAGGCGGTTGACGGTGTCCCGCAGCGTGGCGACCGCGGGCGACTCGCCGATCAGTCGGATGCGGCCGTCGGCGGCGTCGGCGGCCCGGGCGGCGGCGGCGTCCCGGCTGCGGACCAGCGCGTCCCGCTCCGTGGCGTTCGCCAGCGCCGAGGCGGCGTGCGGGGCGAGGGCGGCGAGGATCTCCTCGTCCAGCGAGGTGAACGCCCCCTCCGCCTTGTTCATCGCCTCGAACACCCCGATCGGCGCCCCGCCGGCCGGCGAGCCCGGCGGGTACAGCGGGACGGCCAGCAGCGTGCGGGTCTCGTAGCCGGTGCGGTCGTCCACCGCGGCGGCGACGCGGGGGTCGTTCGCGGCGTCGGCGACGCGGGCGGGCTCCCCGCTGTGGAACACCTCCCCGACCACGCCGGCGTCGGCGGGGATCGACAGTTCGCCCCCCTCCACCCCCAAGGCCGGGCGTCCCACCAGTTGCCCGGGGCCGGTCCGGCCGCCGCCGTCGCGGTCGGAGGCCGGGTCCGGCACGTGCAGGAAGATGCTGGCCCGGTCGCAGTCGAGCAGGTCGCAGGCGGCCGAGGCGAGGGCCTCCAGCAGCGGGCCGGACTCCTTCACCGCCGACAGCCGGGCCGCGGCGGCGGCGAGGCGCTCGAACCGGGCGGCCCGGCCGGCGGCGTTCTCGGCGGCCCCGGCGCCGGGCAGCAGGGCGGCGAGGCAGCGGATCGCCGCCCAGGCGCCGGGCAGGTCGGTGGGATTGAGCCCGCGGCCGGTCAGCACGGCGATCGGCAGCGCCGGCGCCCCGCCGGGCAGGATCATCGTCGTGCAGGTCTCGTCGTCCCCGGCGGGCACGAGGCGGGCGGCGTCCCGGTCCAGGCAGTCCGCCAGCGTCTCCCGCGGCGGGAGCTCGCCGTCCCGGCCCCAGGAGCTGCCCGGGCGGAAGTGCGGCGGGGGGCCGATCAGCACGGCGGCCCGGGCGCCGACCGCGGCGGCGATCTCCGGCAGGGCGGCGGCGGCGAGGGCGTCGGCGCCCGCGGCGTCCCCGTCGGTGCGGCGGGCCAGCGCCCCCGCCGCCCGCGCGAGGGCGGCGGCCGGGGCCAGCGCGGCGTTGCGGTCCAGGGCGGCGGCCGGCAGCACGGCCGGCGGCCGGGGAGCGCCGCCGGATTCGCCCGGCGAGCGGCGCGTCTGGGAGATCGTGGCGGAGTCGGCGGTCATCGAAAGGCGACGGTAGCGGTCCGCCCCGCGTCTCGCACCCGGAGCGGGAACGTCCCCGCCGGTCCCCGTCCCGGCCGCCCCGCCGGCGTCCCCCCGAGCCCTTCGAATCGCGTTCCTCCTCGCCTTTCCCCCGCCGCGGACGGCGCCGGCGGCGCTCCCGCGGACCGCTGCGGTGGCAAAGTCTGCGCATTGATCCGGTCGGTTCGGCGGCGACCATGCGACCGGCCGCCGCGGCCCGTCGCGGCCGATGCCGTGTCGGTCCGCTCGCCCCGTTTCGCCCTCGCCCCGCCATGGCCTCCACCCCCGCGGCCCTGCTGATCGCGGCCGCGGCGTCGCTGCTCCCGGCCTCCTTCGCCCCGGCCCCGTTCGCCCCGGCCCCGGTGGAGCGGGGGCGGATCGAACCCGCGGCGGCGGACGGCCCGTCGCTCGCCGACGTCTTCCCCGGCAGCGTGCCGGCGGCGGTCGACCGCTACGCCTTCGCCCCGCTGGGCGAGGACTGGGCGGGCTGGGGCGAGGCGACTTCCCGGGCCGTTACCACGCTGTACCGCACGGACGCGTCGGCGGCACGGCAGCGGACGGCGATCGCCGTGCTGCGGAGCGCCGTCCGGCAATTGGAGGACGCGGCGGACGAGCGCCGGTTCGCCCCGCTGCGGCCCGCCCTGCGGGAGGTCCGCGGCCCGCTGGAGCGGCGGACGCGGCTGGCGGCAGCGACGCTGGACGCCCTCGCCGCGGCGCAGAAGACGCCGCTCGACGTGGCCCGCGAGGGGGCGAACGCCCGGCTGGACAACGCTCTCGCCACGCTGCGGGCGGACCTCGCCGCCATCCCCGGCGGGGAGCGCTGGTTGCCCGTCGCCCGGGCCGACCGGCTGGAGGCGATCGCCGCGGGGCGGGACGGGGAGAACGCCGGGCGAATCCTGACGGCGGTGGCGAACGACCTTGCCGACCCGACCGTCTACGACGCGGAGCAGGCGGAATTCCTCGCGCGGCCGGCGTGGCGGCGGTTGGCGTCGGCGGCGGCGGTCCGGGCGGCGCTCGCCCCGGCCGGCAGCGGCGCCGACGAATCGCCTCGGGCGCTGGACGCGGCGACCGTCGCGCTGCGGCAGTTCGTGCAGGCGTTCGAGCGGTACGAGGCGGACGCCACTGACGAGGCCGCCCGCGCCCTGACCGGCGCCGCCGCGGATCTCGCCGCCGTCGCCCCCTCGGCCGCGGAGCCGATCGCGGAGTTCGTTGAAGACCTCTACGACGGCGACAACTACCGCGTGGCCGTCAGCGAGGGCTTTCTGCGGCGGTTCGTCGCCCAGACCCGGCGGGAGACCGGCCCGGTCTCGGACGTCGCCTTCGGCGCCCGGGTGCGGGGCGTGCAGGAGACCGTCGTGGATGTGGACGTCGACGTGAAGCCGGAGGTCGGCGCCGCCCGTTTTGAGGTGACCCTCAACGGCGTGGCCCGCACCGACACCATCGCCCGCACCCGCCAGGCCCGCGTCTCCACCGCCGGCCGGCACCGGTTCGTCGCCAGCAAGCCGGTCGTCTACGACGGCACCCGGTTCCGCACCGGCCGGACGCGGGTGGACGTCGACCCGTTCCTCCAAAACACCGCGATCGAGACCGCCTACGACGACCTCGCCGGCGGCCTGCTGCGGGAGGTGATCCAGCGGGAGGCGTTCGCCCAGGCCGGCCGCCGCCAGCCCGCGGCGCTGGCCCGCGTGGAGCGGCAGCTCGAGGGGGAACTCCGGCCGCAGCTCGACCGGCAGCTCGACGAGCAGTTCGACGTGGTGAACCTCCGGGTCGGCGGCCTGTTCCGCCGCCGGGCGACCCGGCTGGGCGTGGCTCCGTCGCGGGAGACGATCTCCAGCACGGAGCGGGAACTGCGGGTCTTCGGGCGGATGTCGAACGAGGAGGAACTCGCCGCCCCGGCCCCGCCGCAGCGGCCGTATGTGGAGGACGGCGTCGTCGTCCAACTCCACCAGAGCGCCCTGAACAACAACGCCGACCGGCTGGACCTCGCCGGGCGGACGCTCACGCCGGACGAGTTGGGCGGGGTGATCCGCGAGTTCTTCGGGGAGCTGTTCGGCCGCACGATCCCGGCGCCGGAGCCGGCGGAGCCCAGCGTGGGCGAGGAACCGCCGCCGACGCTGACCTTCGCCTCCGCCGACCCGATCCGGGTGCGGTTCGCCGCGGACTCCGTGATCCTGACGGTGCGGGTCGGCCTGAAGGCTCCGCCGAAGGAAGACGGCACGCCGGGCGAGGACGTGCCGCCGCAGCGGGTGTCGATCCCGTTCGCCGTGAACCTCACGGAGGCCGGCGACCTGGAACTGACCCGCGGCAGCCTGTCCGTCGCCCCGCTGGGCCGGCCGGAGAGTCGGTTCCGCCAGCAGGCGATCGCCCGGGTGCTGCGGGCCCGGCTGGGCGACGCGATCCCAGAGCAGTCCGTCGTCCCGGCGAACACCGTGGTGGCGACGGACTCCCAGACCCGCATCAAACTGCGGCTGGCCTCCCTCCAACTCGCCGACGGCTGGGCGACCGCAACGCTGCGGTAGGGGCCTCCCGGTTCGCCGTCGCCGCTAGGCGGCGCGATTCACCCTCAAAGTGCGCCGCCTAGTGCGTCCCGTGGTTATCTCTAGCTGTAGCCGCAGTGGCGGAGGTAGTTGCGGCACTGCTCGGGCGGGAACAAATCCAAGACCTGTCCGCACAGCTCCCACAGCCGGTCGGTGGTGCGGG